>JAFSTD010000038.1 GCA_017450655.1 Bacteroidales bacterium
CAGATCTTCTCAAAGCTCCTACGAATGCTCTCTTTGAAGCTGAGCGGACGGAACCAGATGACCTCAGTGCCAGAGATAACACCGTTTTCCTGCAGGATATCAGCCTTTATGAGGAGGAGGATTTCACGGATGAAGACACGGAGATTCTTCTCATCCTCGGCCCACTTAATGTTGGTGATGACAGTCTGGTTGCCGGCACCACGGAACTTCTCATAGAAGAAGGCGATATTGCTGTTGTCGAACAGCACGGGTTTCCTGGTATCGTCACCGGTGACGCACAGGGCTGTGCGGATTGGGAACCGATAGGTCTTGTCGTCGATAAGCGCGGGAACGAATTCGGTCTTCACAAGAGTCTTGAAGGCCTCTGGAATCTTTCCCTCGATTCTGGAAATCAGCCCCTTCTGGACGGATTCCTCTTTTGCGTGGAGATAGTTGACAATCTGCTGGTCCATCTTCAGTTGCTGAGGCTCAGTCATCCGGCCGCTCTCCTTACGAGAGATATACGTGTTCGACGTACCAAGGTCGATAGCGTATGAGAATGTCTTCTCGGACGGTTCTGATTTCTCCCATTTTGGAATGATGGCGAAGGGATAAGCCTTTCCTTCCAGGTATAGTTCGGCGCAAATGGCGTCGAAAGGAGTATTGAACACCTCATAATACTTGGTGCCACAGTCGTTGTCGCTATCCTGCTGGGAGCGGATGAACGGCGCTTTTACGCCATTTTCATACGTGTTATCAGTTGCTTCTTCAATATGTATATACTTTCCTGACTTGTCGGTTGCATAGAAGTCCAAGGCAAGATTAGCAACAGAAAATGTCTTATTCTCGTTCTGGTCCGTAGCAGCCACAAGAATCTTGAAGTAGTTGTTCTCCTCTGCTTTGTACGAAAGGACATTCGGGAAGAGAGCAATGTCAAAATTGATTTTGGCAAGGGACAGATCGAGAACGGTGCCTTTACCAGCAGTCGGGTTCTTATCAGTCGTATAGTAGCGCTCGTGCTTCTTACCATTGCACTCCAGCGTTACGTTGACATCACCGTAGGATTTCTTGGTGCCGGTTATCTTGAGGTCTCCGGCTTTAAGATGCTCAAGGCCTTCTTTGGTCAACGGGAGGAGATAGTCATAATCCCTGTCTTCGCTGTCGGGCGTGAAGATGAGCGTCACGAACTTATCGGGATCAATCTTATAAGGCAGACGGATGATTGCATCTGTTAGATAGTTGATGACATCGGTGGCCTTGCTGCAGTAGATGGGAATACCGTTCACCTCCAGCGGAGAATTGTCCACGGAATAAACCGGCTCCAAGTCATCATCAGACCAGCGGTTTGTAATCAGCCGGTCTGCTGAAAAAGCCTGAATATAGTTCCTCAACTCAGTGAAACGGGCATCAATAGTAGCGCCGCCAGAGAAGAGCTTGTTGTACATGTAATTCTTGAAGTCCTCGCTTCTATTCTCAAAGAGAAGAATATCCTTGAAATACTTGCCACCCTCTTTTCTGGTAAGAGGAGTGATATTAAGCGCCTGATAGATTTCACCGATGAAATCTTCTTCTTTCCGTCCGGTACGGGTCACGGTCTTAAGGTCGAGATCCGGAGGCGTGATGAAGCCGGTCATCGGAGAGCTTGTTGCCAGCAGGCATTCTTTGCCCTTGTCTTCCAGAATGATGAAGAACAATTTCTTGGAAGCATCTCCGAGATCTTCCTTGAAATAACTTTCAACGACATTGCCCAGGATGGGGACGTCATTCTTGAGAACCTTCATTTGGTCAGCGTAGTTCCACTCCTTAATTACGATACGGCGGTCCTGGCTCTTCCAGCGATTCTCGTGATATTTCAGATTATAAAGCAGTTCGAATACGTCTAGCGTATTGGACACCAGATGCTCGTAAGCCTTACCGGCAGGTTTGTTTTCGGGGTCAAGTTTCTCCTCCAGCACACGGCGGAAAGCCTCCTTGAACACGAAGAAACGGGCGAAAGGAGTAGGCAGCGCATTCAGGGCGCCGCAGTTGTCGGTGCGCTGTTCGCCGATTTTACCCAAATCTGCAGCAGTAATGCGTCCCTGCTCAGCCGACCACTCAAAATTGTTGGTGATGCCTCTCTGTATGATATTGATATCTATGCTACTCATAATTCAACTACAGATTTTTGGTGTAAACATTGATGGCGCTATAGGCAAATTCCAAAAAATAACGGAAGATGTTGTCGTGCTTTTCTCCGTTGCCCTTGTTGCTGGCCTTAATCATTTCAAGGAGGTAGTAGGATTCATCCTTGCCTTTTAGGGTGTTGCCCTTTACCCAGGCGGTAAGTTCCTTGCCCGGGCCGACAAGGTTGAGAGGGGTAAATCCACGAGCATTCTCGGACAACTCCTTATACCACTGATAGAAACCCTTCGTGAACTGATCGAGTGCAACGAAAGCGTGGTCCCTGTAGAAGTCCTTGTTCATCATGC
>JAFSTD010000039.1 GCA_017450655.1 Bacteroidales bacterium
CTGGTCAGTTTCCAATAGAGCCCTGGCTTTTCGGGCACAGAAACCTATTTTTTTCTAGAGCCGACGGAGGGATTTGAACCCACGCGCCCCCTAAAGGCGCACCTAATGCAAACGCATTATCATCGGCTTATAACCTGGGAGCAAAGGTAATAAGAAGTTTTTAATTTATACAACCTTTGCAAGCCTTGCAGGGGCCTTAATAATCCCCCCAGCTGTCACCCCAATCCTTCTCCTGCTCTTGCTCCCAGTCATCGTCCCGGTCGAAATTATCAGGATCGGGAAACACAGTCCAGTGGCGGTTCGGACGCTCTTCCGTGTAGTCGTCCATATCTTCGGTCCAATGCTTTTTGCGAGATGAGAACATAGGCAGTTCGTTTTTGCAAATCTACAAAAAACTCTCTACTTTTGCACCAGCATCAAGAGTGCCCTTTGAGGACCACCAACCGAGCGGGCCAGACGCCACGGTGGTAAAGCGATGCGGATTGTTCAATCAAAAAAAATCTGTACCATGAAAACAGACGACACCCAACTCTTCTACCGGCATGCCGGAGAGATCTTCGCCCGTTTCAACGACTGGCGAGACAACGACCGTTTCTACTTCATCCCCCTCCACCTGGAGATGACCTACCGCTGCGGCTGGGTCGCCGAAATGGCCCCAGACCCCATCCCGCTCGGCACCTTTATCCGCTGCACCCTGGAGCACCCCGAACTCTTCCAATTCACCTGCCCGGAATGCGGAAGGGCCCTTCTCCCCTACCGCTACAACGGCTCTCCGCTCAGCGGTCGGGTCGACCTGGAAAGCAAATGCGAATGCGGCTGGGAAGGCGCCCGGACCGTCTCTGGCTGGCAGCTCCGCAGCCAGGCCCTCCGCGACACCCTGCGCCAGGACCGGAACCGCCTCCGGCGCTTCCGTCGCAATTCCAACCCCGCGACCATCGAGGAACTGCTGGGGTGATTTGGAGAATGAAAACAAACATCGGCTCACTTTAGCTTCTCAACTATTTTATTAGTTGACAAATACAACATCCTTCATAATTCTTTCTGTTTTTTTCTTATATTTGATTTTTCTTTAGTAGCATTATAATATTAACCTCTTTCTCACCTTGGAATAGGCACTAGATGGAAGAAAATACAATTAAAAAGCTAGTCAAATTACGTCTAGTTGTATACAATTTAGGCGTCGAGCATAACTTATGGAAATCTCTGGAGGACAATGGCGCCCGGGAGATGCTCGACTATATTTTCCCAAAGACCGGCAACATTGCTTTTTACAATCTGGTAGTTGAAACTGTAAAGGCTGCACATAAGGACTATGTCCCTGTCGGAGAATACAGCCTTTACAAGCTTCCCGTTCAGTTCGAAGAGGAGATTCTATCATATTTGAAGGCCAATCCGGATGATGAGTCTTTTGCTCCTGAAGCCAATCCGATTCAGTATCTTGAGACCTTGTCCACAATTACATGCAGTCCTTCTTTGGAGCCGGTTTTCATAGGAGCTATCAAGGATTCTGGCATCGAGACGATTCTGAAGATTGCCGCTTTCCACTACCTCAGCATTTTCAATGATAATACGAACTCATACCCCTACTTCGAATAATGAGGAACACGACATATAATTCAAATCTACTGAAAGGAACCGGAATCGTTAACGAGACGATTCTGTTGCTCTCGGTATACGATGAGAATACCACAAAGAAGTCGTTGCTTGACTATGTGTTGCAGACGAACCTTCTTTCCACTAATACGGAAAAAAGGGCAAAGGATGTTGTTGAAAAAGTTTTCTATGTCCGTTTCATGCAGCACAACCACCTGATTCCCTGTTGGCTCAAGCTTGCCAGAGAAAAAGGGCTGATGGTAAATCAGATGACGCAGCTTTTCTATATCTACTGCTTGCGAGAGAATGCCATCTTGTATGACTTTGTGCTGGAGAAGCTGAACCCCATCAAGGCATCAGGATCTGACTATATGCCCAAGAATGCTGTTGATGACTTCATAAAGAATCTGAATGATTCAGGCATTGTCGAATGGAGTGATGTCTCCCGTGTTCGGATGGCTCAACATATGCGTGGGACGCTTGCAGATTTTTTTGTAATCGATAGGGATTGCAACATTCTGCCATTTGATATGGATGATTTTACTGTGCTCTACCTCATGCATGAGCTCCATTTTGATGGCCTGTCAGATATGGCCATATGGGAACATGAGGACTGGAAGCTCTTCAATCTGGATAAATACGAGGTCCTTAGTAGGATCATGAACCTCAGCCTCAAGGGCGGTTTTATCGCCCAGAGCTCGGGTGATTTGCTTACGATTTCATGGAAATATAATTCAATGGAGGAAATGATCAATGCAACTCTATGAACAGAAATTTGAGAATGCGTTAGCCTTCATGCAATCCCCAGGAGTTCTCAACCCAACCGGGGATAAGCCTATATGCTATGTGACTTATGATGTAGAGGATGTGATGGAAATCAGGTCCCTTATACAGACATCACTCAAACCGAAAGCCGCTTTTTACGGTTATACGGTACATATTCTATCCATCAACGACATAATCCGAGACTTCATAAATAATAACGAGTACAAAGACCTGTACTGGTCTGGGAATGTACCCGAAAAGGACCTTTATGACAGTATCCAGACCGAGATCAACAACGAGCATTACATTGAGAAACGAATTCTCGAGAAGCAAGACGAAATCAAGGACAAAGAGAGACCGCTTCTTGTAATCAAAGACCTCGAAATGCTGCACCCTTACAGTAAGATAGGCGCGATCGAGAACAGTATTTACAACAAGATAGAGGTTCCTAATATAATCCTCTACCCGGGAAGCGCCCAGGGAACAGCAAGAACATTCCTCAACATTTACACAATGGACGGGAACTACCGTTCGAAAAATTTCTAGCCGTTATGCAAAAGATACAAGACTTATTCGACCCCAGTAAACAGCTCAATAGGAAAATTGAGAGCGTTGTTACTTTCGCCGCACATTCTCCGGAGGCCCTCAACGAGGAAATTAAGGAGTACGTGGTAACGCAAAAATTGCATGATAGCTATGAAAAAGTTATCACCAGGATACAAGATGCCTTCTCAGATTCTGCGAATGAAGTCGGAATCTGGGTGTCCGGCTTCTATGGTTCTGGTAAGAGCTCGTTCGCGAAATACTTGGGGTACTCTTTCGACAACACCCTTATCGTCGATGGCGTTCGCTTCGGAGAGCGTTTGATGAGCCGTATTCAGGATGCTTCACTGAAAGCCATGCACAATACGCTCATAAAGACCTACAATCCGTTAGTGATCCTAATCGATATGAGCACTCAGGCTACGGCTGGCAAGAATTCCACCGTAAGTGACATCATCTATTATGAGACGATGAAAGCGCTGGGTGTGACATCGTGTAATGACCCTAAAGTGTTGGAATTCCTCCTTCTGGTTCACGAACGTGACAAGTACGACGAATTTTGCGAGAAAGTCAAGGAGATTCAATCCAAGGAATGGAAGGATATCCAGAACAACGCCTTGATAGCCAACATGATCATCTCGAGAATAGCGCCGCAAATCTTCCCGGATCTATTCCCTAACGAGAACGCTTATCTCAATCTCAAGATTGAATCAATGGAGAGCGAAGAAGAGCGCTTCGATAAAATCTATAAGATGGTCAAGAAGTTCAAGGGAAATGATAGAATCATTTTTGTCCTTGATGAGGTTGGCCAATTCATTGCTCCTGACGAAAAGCTTATCCTCAACATGCAGGGCGTCATGCAGATACTCAAGGATAAGTTCAAAGGCAAGGTATGGCTTATTGCCACAGCTCAGCAGACTTTGACCGAAGACAACCCCAATGCCCAGGTTAATTCATCTCAGCTCTATAAATTGAACGACCGATTCCCGATTAAGGTCGACATTGAAGCCGATGACATTAAGGAAGTTATCACGAAGAGACTCCTCGGGAAGTCCACGCTAGGGAAAGACTATCTTAAGAAACAATTTAATGCCAAGGAGGGCGAAATTAAGTTGGGCACCCGTTTGACCGGTATGGAGCGGTCGAACTATATTCGTCCGCTGGATGATGAGAAATTCGCCGACCTGTATCCTTTCCTCCCTGTGCATATCGATATCCTTATGGCCCTTCTTCAGAAGCTGGCCAGCAGGACGGGGGGTGTCGGATTACGTTCGGTCATCCGCCTTATCAGGGATATTCTTGTTGACAACAAGTTGGCCGACGCCAATATTGGAATCTTGGCAGGCCCGGAACACTTCTACGACGTGCTCCGCACCGACATGGAGAAGAACGCCGACTTCAAAGAGATTGTATTATCCGCGCAGAAAGCAATAGGATTATTCTCCGGAGATGAACTCGCCATGAGGATTTGCAAGACAATTGCGATTATGCAGATCCTGGATGATTTCTCCTTGACATTTGATAACCTGTGTGCTTTGCTTTACAACAAAGTTGGTAAGGATGTCGACAAGACCCTTGTCCGGACTAAGATTGAGGATATCAGAAATACTGAGGGTGTCACTCTTCAGGAGATTGAGGGGAAATATCGCTTCATGACCAATGTCATCCTCAGCATACAAGAAGAGCGAAACAGGATTCAGGTAACAGAGTCAGACAAAGTTACCATCCTCAAAGAACTTGTTACTGACATTCTCCAGCCCGTCCCTTCAGTAAGCATCTGTAGGACCAAAACAATTAATGCTGGTGTCGAATTGGCTGAATCGCGTCATACATACCCCATCCTGCAGGGAGACAGCATCAAGATTAATACCCGCTTCATAACAGCGGCTGACTATCAAACTGTACACAACAATATCCTTACAGAGAGTACTAGGCCGGAAAACAACCTGACTATCTACTGGGTATGTACACTGCCTGGCGATAACAAAGACTTGCTTCTTCAAGATATTGTGCGCGGCCAAAGCATTAATATCAGGCATCGCGGAGAGACCAATAAGGAGGTTACCGACTATTTGAAGGCCCAGAAGGAAAACTCGGAGAACAAAAAACGAGAACTGCGCAAACTGCTTGTGGCTGCCCAGGATAACAGTGAAATGATCTTCAAGGGTTCTCCTAAAGCCGTAAAAAGCGATAATTACAAGACAGAAGTCCTGAAGCCCGTTGCTGAACAGGTCTACAACAAATATTCCCTGGCAAGCATAAGCATGAAGGGAGGAGCTGTTGAATCCCTCGCTCTTTATGAAGAATTTACGACGGTACCTCAATCGCTGAATCCATTCGGAATCATCAAAACAGATGGCTCGATTGATGTGACAAACCAGGCGCTCGTCGAGGTAAAGGATTACGTGAGTTCAAAGACCGACCTTCAGGGTAATACACTTCTCAATTATTTCGAAGAGCATCCGTACGGATGGAGCAAGGATACCACCAGATACCTTGTGGCCCTCCTTCTTAAAGCCAGCGTCCTGACTCTCAAGACTGGAGCCAAAGTATTCAAGGTGTTCAACAAGAATGCTGCGGCCGAAATGAAGAGTAATATACTGTTTGGCCATCTTGGTGTCGCTTTGAATACTGACGAAGAGATCAGCGCCAAGGAATTGCTTGACGCCATCAAGAAACTGAAAGAGCTTTTCAATCCGGCGGATCAAATTACACCCCAGAAGGACAGCATTGCTAAGGTCGCCCTAAAGCAGATGAACGGGCAGAATCCTGCATATAATATTCAAATTGATACACTTCGCAAAGACTTTGACTCCTTACAATTAAACGGAATCGAAAGAATAGAACGCGCTCAAAGCTATTGCAAGCAAATAATCGACAGTGATGGCGCAGAAGCAGCAAGGCTACTCTCCAAAGAAGCAGAGGCCGTAAAGGCATTTAAGTTTGTAAACGATGTTTTGAAGAGCGAGAAGACAGGCAAAATGATTTCCCACATCAAGGAGATTCATCGTCTTCTTTCCGACATCGCAACCTTATCTCTCCCGAGCGAAGAGTTCAAAGCTGCAATTACAGAAATTGAAGAAGCGTTCAACTCTCTCAGAGAGAATCCTGATACGCATACTTGTGCCAGCGAATATGATGATTTACTTTCCAAATTGAAGGCAGAGATCGAGAAGGCATGCACGGATTTCGTCACGACCAAGAATGAGGAGATTCAGGA
>JAFSTD010000040.1 GCA_017450655.1 Bacteroidales bacterium
GACCTGTCATGAACGGTATCCTGTTCGACATCGAGCCGGATGCCCTTTCACTCGTGGCTTCCGACGCTCACAAGCTCGTATGCTACAAAGTGTCTGACAATTCTGCAAAGCACAAAGGAGCATTCATTCTGCATAAAAAGCCTGCAGGCATTCTCAAAGGGATTCTTGCAAAAGCCGAAGACGACATCAACGTCTCTTTCGACAGCAGAAACGCATACTTCACATTCGGTTCGTCAGTTCTCGTATGCCGCCTGATAGAAGGCACTTATCCTGCATACAAGACAGTCATTCCTAAGAATAATCCTAACAAGCTCGTTATAGGAAGAATAGACTTCCTGAATGCTGTCAGACGCGTAGCCGTTTGTTCAAACCAGGCTTCAAGCAATATCAAGATCAGCCTTTCAGCCGGGGAAATCGTCATTTCTGCAGAGGACAACAGTTTCTCAATTTCAGCTTACGAGAAGCTCAACTGCCAGTACGACGGTGACGAGATGGAGATTGGCTTCAAAGCTCCGTTCCTTGCAGAGATTCTCAGCAATCTCCCTTACGAGAACGTTTGTATGGAGCTTGCTGACAATTGCCGCGCAGCACTGATAGTAACAGCCGATGAGAAAGACCCTAACGAGGATCTGTGCGCTCTGCTGATGCCTACAATGCTTTAACACTGTCCCGTCATGCAATTATCACTGAAGAATCCCCTGCTCTTCTTTGACATAGAGAGTACAGGGCTGAACGTTGCGTACGACAGAATCGTTGAGATTTCTGCCGTAAAAGTGTTTCCTGACGGCTCTCACGAGGTAAAGACCAGGAGAATAAACCCTACCATTCCGATATCACCGGAGGCTCAGAAAGTGCACGGCATCAGCGATGAGGACGTGAAGGACTGCCCCACTTTTTCCAAGATAGCAAAATCTCTCGCCCAATGGATGCAAGGTTGCGACATAGCAGGTTACAATTCTCTGAAATTTGACATTCCGCTTCTCTCGGAGGAGTTCCTGCGCGCGGGGGTGGATTTTGACTTCAGAAAGAGATATCTGGTTGACGTTCAAAACATTTTCCACAAAATGGAGCAGCGTACCCTCGCCGCCGCATATAAATTCTATTGCAAGAAAGATTTGGAGAATGCCCACTCGGCCGAAGCCGACACGATGGCCACTTATGAGGTACTGATGTCCCAACTGGATATGTACAAGGACACTCTTCAGAATGACGTGAAATTCCTGGCCGACTTCTCGTCAAAAACACGTTTCCTGGACTATGCAGGGCGGATATGCCTGAATGATCAGGATGTTCCGGTCTTCAATTTCGGCAAGCATAAAGGGGTCCCGGTAGCCACCGTTTTTGAGAAAGAGCCAAGCTATTACACCTGGATTCAGGAGGGACAGTTCACGCTGGACACAAAACGCGTGCTGTCTCAGCTGTACGTAGAATTCAAGAAGAAATGAACATCGCGGTAGTAACTGCAGCCGACAACTATTATTTCAGACCCGACACCACCCTGAACAGGGAGGCTAAGGACTATTACTGTCCCGACGGGATAACCCGGCTGCTTGTCACCCCATGCGTTTACTCCAGAATAGTCAAGCCTGCGAAAGCCATCTCCAAGAAGTTCATAGACAGATACATAGACTCCTTTGATTTCGGGTTCATACTCGATGCCTGCGCCGCTCAACACGGGGTTGCCACATCGATGGATTATACCACCGTCTTTCCGTGTGATTTCAAAAAGCTGTCAACTGCCGATGACGCCTCTTTTGAACTCTCCGTCAATTCAGAAGTGGTATTCTCTTCCAAGGGATTCGACAAGGATTCTCTTTCGGAAGCTGTCGTAAGTTTAAGCGCCAGATCATCCCTGAGGTTCGGGGATCTGGTAGCAATTCCTCTTTCTACCGGTTACATCGCTAAAATCGGTGACAGAATCTCCTTCTGTGGCAGAGAGATAACTATTTTTTAAGAGATTTTACGTACTTGACTGCACTCTGACCCGCCAGGGCTCCCGAAGAGAATGCAAACTGCAAGTTGTATCCTCCGGTATCGCCGTCGACATCGATAACCTCCCCGGCGAAGAACAGGCCCGGAGACTTTCTGGACTGCATCGTTTTGGACACAATCTCATCAGTCGAGACCCCGCCGGCCGTAACGACGGCTCTCTGATAGCCCACGTATTTTGTTATCGGAAATCGCCACTCTTTCAATGCGTCTGCAAGATTATCGGCATTCAAGTCTTTATTGGCGAACATGAAAGGATGGATCAACTGCTGAGGCATGAGTTTCTTCAGCAGAACAACCATTCTTTTTTCATTCAAAGGCTTCTTATACACCAGAGCTTCCAGTTCACGGTCTATTCTGGCATTGATCTTTTCTACTGAAAGGGCGGGCTTCAAGTCCAGGACAATCTCCACTTTATTGCCGTTCAAAAGAGCGTGGACAGCCTTCCTGCTGACCCGATATC
>JAFSTD010000041.1 GCA_017450655.1 Bacteroidales bacterium
ACTTCGTTACAGGAAAGAGAGAATACAACGGCCGAAAGCTGAAAATGGACGGCTCCAAGATTCTCCTTATCGAAGGCATTCACGCTCTCAATCCGGAGTTGATCCCTCAAGTTCCGGACGAGAATAAGTTCAAGATATTCATTTCGGTATTGACAAGCATCTCGCTCGACGATCACAACTGCATCCCTACGAGCGACAACCGGCTTCTGCGCAGAATCGTGCGCGACTACAACAAAGGTGCATTCTCCCCTCAGGAGACGATACGACAATGGCCGAACGTGAGAAGGTCGGAAGTTCAGTGGGTTTACCCATATCAGGAAAATGCGGATGTCCTGTTCAATTCTGCATACCTAATAGAGTTTGCAGTGATGCGAAGTCACGCCGAACAGATTCTGAGGACAGTGCCTCACAACTGCCCCGAATACAATGAAGCGCACCGGCTTCTCAAGTTTTTGAGTTATTTCAACAGGGTATCGGATAAGGAACTGCCGGTAACGTCAATGATTCGCAGTTTCATCTTTCCTCACGAAGTGACTCTCTGAGACTCTACTCTTCTCTCAACTCGTCGACGAATACCTCGGAACCCATAAGAGGACCTGAACCGGGTTTATTCTCCATAGCTTTGGTAAATTCCGTCTTCTTGATGAGGAGGCCTTTGCCTCTCTTGTCTCTGAAAATGAGTTTGTCGTTCACGAAGAAGTTGATAAGGCCGGCGAAAATAAGGGCGATGAGGTTACAGATAACGACATCCCAACCGGTGAGAGCCTGAATTGCAAGCAACAATCCCATCTTGATGAAAAATACCGTAAAGTATGAGAGATTGAAAGCGAGAAATCTCTTTAAGAACTGACTTCGTGTCTTGGTAGCCATTCTGTCGCCCCATACATAATGTGAAGCGACGAGGAAGTTGACGAAATTTCCGCACTCAAAAGAGATAAACGGAGAGAGGATATTCTCGGTAAAGTAGGTTCCGTCAATAAGGAATGAGGAAAGCACCCAAAGTACGAACGTATCCGTGGCTGTTCCAAACAGGCTGAAACAAGTATGCTTGACAAGGCGTTTTAACGTAGTACAGGATTGCTCTCTCATACAAATCAGTTAATGGTATAAAGCGTGGATGCCCCGTTGAACTCATCCATCTGCATCTTGAAGACAGTGCCGTCCGGCTTGTAATAAACTATGATCTTGCTATATCCGCGAACTTTTTTAGTCTTTGCGGCAATAGTTACCACGGTATTCTTGTCTTTGTCTACCGTTTGAGTCATATCAGCTTGCTGTTCTTCCGCAAGCTCGGCAAGTTTGCCCTGGAAAGCATACAGAAGCGCATTGCTCAGAGACTTCATCATCAGATTCTTTGAAGTGTCAAAAGTCTGATTGATCCCGTCTCTGTCAATAGTCATCTTATCCCCGTCTATCAGGAACAATTCTCCGTTATCGTATTTGATTGAGAGATAATTCTTCCCTTTCTGGTATTCGAATTTTCCTTTCAGCGCAACCGTGGAACCGTCAAACAGACGGCGGACTTCGGTAATCTGCTCGTTGTAGTCCTTCTCCTTAACGGTGAAACCCTGAGAATACAATGGCAGAACGCTACTTAGGATAGCTATTGTAAAGAGTAGTCTTTTCATTTTTTTATAATGCTTTTGCGCAAGAAATCAACTTTCATACAGCCCCTGAACAGGAGTGGCTGGAGCGCGTAAGTAATCAATATGGTTGAAGTCATTCCTATAATAGTGCTGATGCCGATAGAATAAATCGCCGGATGGGTTGCAAAGAGCAGTGATGAGACCACTATCAGCAAAATTGCTCCGGAGAAGAATATCGCCATCTTATGGAAGGTCAACAAACGATAGCTATTGTATTTTGCTTTGTTTATCAATCCTTCCATGACAAAGATGCTGTAATCAACACCTATGCCAAAGATGAATGACGAGATCATAATGTTGATCAGGTTGAAGTCGATACCGAAGATTGCCATCAGTCCCTGTACGATGAACCAGCTCAGCATCATTGGCAGGAATGCTATTATTGAGACAAAGATATTCCTGAAAGCAAGCAGCAGGACTAAGAATACGAACAGAGATGATATGAGGAGAACTTTGCTGAAATCATCGTGTACAATCTCCACCATATCCCCGGCGTAGTAGAACGGGTCCATAACCACCAGATGCTCCCTTTCGGCTACGGCATCATTTACTTGTTTCAAATTCTCTTCATCAAGCAGAGCGCTCGTAAAAATCAGCCATCCGCTGTCATTATGCTCCACAAAATTGCACAGCAACAGGTCAGGAAGAGCTCCTGAATCATACAATGACACCGGCATATAATCAGCGTCGACCATCAGTCGGAAGGTCTCGGCCACGTCGAAGCCCGGCGTCTGCCAATTATGCTTCTGAGCCTCTTTTTTGAGAAGTCTGTATGTGTAGTCCGCTTTTTCAGGAGTCCAGTATGCTTTCCACCTTGCAATGTTCTCCCACTGTTCCTGTTCTGAAATCAGTAAGAATTCAGTAGAGCCGTAGCTTGATATAACTCCCTCTTTCTGAAGAGAATCCATCAGCTGGTTCAGAGGGACGCTCATCATTATCGCACTGTCCAGATCATTTGCATAGGCTGCATAATACTGGCAATACTTGGAGCCGTTGACTTTCTGATTGTAGATCTCCTCCGAACGGACCATCTTAGGCTCAAGATAACCGATATTGTTCAAGTCACTGTCGAACTTGACTCTCTTTGCGGTAAAGAAACTTACTATGCACAATACGACAAGCAGTGAGACCACCACGACATTTCTGTCAAGAGGATAGGAGTTGATCTTCTCGATTAACTTGAAGGCTTTCTCATTCTTCTCATTATTCTCCGGTGTGAAGAAGTGAGGGAGGAAAACCAAGGCAAACAGCGTGGTGCCGACAAGGGCCAGTGAAGCGAAAATGCCGAAATCCCGCAACAGCTCGCTGGAAGTGAAGAACAATCCCGCAAAGGCGCCAATCGTAGTGATACAGCCCAGACAAACCGGGCGGGCTTGTTCCTGAATGACTTTCTCCGGATCTCCCACGAATTTGTAATGGGTCAATACGTGAAGACAGTAACTGAGCGCCACGCCAAGCACGATTGCTCCGATACCCAGGGCGATCAAAGACATTTCCCCTTTCACCCAATAGATGCATGCCAGAGAAAACAGCGTGCCGTACAGCACGGGAGCCAGGATGAGAAGGAGCGTATTCCTGGTCTTGAAGCAAATTCCTATTAGCAGGCAAATGATGAGAAGGGAGATGCCTACGGTCCAGAAGATATCTTTCTTGATCTGGTTGGAATTGAAGTGACCCTCTATTGCCGTGCCGTGATAGAGAATGTCGAAGGAAGGATACTGTTCCTTCATCTTCGCCACACCGGCGGACATAAGGTTCTCCAGCTGAGTGCATTTTATCATGTCCATCGTATTGAACGCCGGAGTGAGAAAAGCCAGCGCGATGGAACTGTCAGGAGAGAAAATATGATTCTCTATAATTGTAAAAGAACCCAGAGAAGGCATGACGTCCTTTCCCTGAGTTTCCACTATTCTGTCAATTGCTTCTTCAGACAACAGCGTATCAAGCATCAGATAGAAATCTTCATTCAAATGACAAGGAAGAGCCTCCATGGCATAGTAGAGGATATTCATCAAGTCATCATTATCCAGCCTGTACAGAACGTTGTCTATAACTCCTTCGCCGTCATTCTCCTCAAGAGTTTCGATAAACTGATCGGTAATGGAGTTTATGGTACCGACGTCGGCTGTTCCATCAAGGGGAACCACCTCGATGAAAACTTTATCCTTGATTCTTATATCGCCGAAGGCAACATCACTCTCGCTGCTCTTTTCCGTCTTCGGCAAGAGCATGGCAATGTTCTCATTCAACTTGATTTTCAGGCCGAAATAGCCGAAAACCAGGCTTGAAGCGATTAAAACGACGTAGAATACAGATTTATGCTTAGCAAAATACCTGTAAACAGCAAGGAAAAATTTCGACATCAGGTTTTAGTACAATTGGTATTATCGATACCTGCTATTTTGCGTATTCGTCAGCTTTCTGCTTAATTCTCTCAGCTCTCTCTGCACTGTCAGGGTGAGAAGAGAACATCTTTTGTACAAGAGAATACTGACTGCCACCCGCCATCTGCACGAGCTTGTTCAAAGCATTGTACATACTGTAAGGGGAGTGTCCCTGATTAATGGCAAATCTGAAACCGTAGTCATCTGCGGCAAACTCTTGTTTCTGTGAGAATTGTGAGCTGATATACATTTCGCCAAGGTCTCCGAGAGCCTGACTTGCGATAGCGCCGACAGATCCGGCGGCACCGATAACTCCGCGAGCCGCAGCTGTCAGATAGGCATTCTTCATCGCTCTCTTGGTATCCTGATGAACGACGTGTCCTATTTCATGACCGATAATGGCGATCAATTCGTCATCATCCATCAGATCCATAAGACCGCTGTAGACTCTGATAGAGCCATCTCCGCAAGCGAATGCGTTAACCTCGTTCTTCAAATAAACCTTGAAATTAAGAGGGAGGCCTTCAACCTGATTGACGCCGGACATGACGCGGGCAAGTCTTTGTGCATAAGCGCCGTTGTCAATTTTGTTCAGAACATCCTGTTCCAATACGGTTCTTTGGCTTAACGCGATAATCTGCGCATCAGAAATTGAAGCAGCTGTCAAGGCTGTTGAAGCTGCCTGAGCCAATTGTGCCTGATTCCAGTTAATACGTCCCAATACACTACAACCTGTAAGCATTGTGACTGCAAGTACGAAGGATAAAATTTTTTTCATTCCTTAAAGGTAATAATCCCCCAAAGGTAACTTATTTTAAAGAAAAACGTACTGCAAATGAGAAGTTTATTCCAGGTTGAGGAAAATAATAGCCTCCTGCGTACCCGTAGGAGACGTATTTGGCATCGAACAAATTATTGACGTTGAAGTCGCACTCAAGAGTTTTCCATTTGTATCCGCAAGCAAGATTGGATACGAAATATGCAGGCAAAGCATTCTCGGCAGAAGATTGATTGTCACAGTACTGCTTCCCGACATATTTGCCGTTGAGTTTTATTGAAGCATTCTCAAATGGGAATAACGACACCTGGGCCATCGCTATCGTGTTTGGAGAATAGGACAAATCACCCAGCCCGACCACTTTGTTTGTGCTGAAGGTAGCATTCGCGTCGATTTTCAAGAACCTGAAAGGGGTCCAGCTCGCAGAGAATTCCACTCCCCTTCTGTAACTCTTTTCCACATTCTCCTTGATCATATAGCCGTCACTGTCCACTCTTCCCGTTGTGACGAGCTGGTTTTTATACTCCATAAGGTAGAGGTTCAGTTCAAATGATGCTTTCGGGACAGAGAGCCGGTATCCGAACTCATAATCGAACATCGTTTCAGGCTTCACATTGCCTCCCGATTCCAAAATATCGGTTCTGGAAGGTTCTTTATGGCTCATTGCAACAGATGCATAGAGAGTATTGCTTGAATTGACGTTGAACAGCAAGCCTGTTTTCGGATTGAAGAAATTAAAATTGAAGGAGTAATCGATAGGCCCGGCTTCATCAAGCCCTTTCAAGTCGTAATCTATGTGACGGAACTGCAGGTCTCCCCACGCCACCAGGCGACCCGTAAGGTTGTAACGGGCATTTACAAATCCACTGTAATCTGCTTTGTAAGAGTGGTTTCTATACAACTCCGGAGATTGAGTATTTGAATAGTTTTTCCAAATTACGGTACCCCAGTGATTACCGCCGTAGACGGAGCCGTTCAAGCTTGCCGAGAGCCTCAGCCGGTTGCCGACATAATTGAGACTTGACATCAGAACGTAATAGTTGTTGCCCATATTGCTTCTGGTAACCGAATCTCTCAGAAGAGCCGGATTTCCGAGACTCTGATGATAATTCTCGTAAAACCCGTCCCCTCTGGTATAGTTTACGGTTGAGACAATGTTCCAATTTGGAGAAATCACATATTTATGGTGGAGCTGTACGTGTTGCTGCTGATAATTGTCGCTTTCATTCCCAAAGTATACGACATTCCCTTTATCGTCGAAGTGCATACCTGCAGGATTGAATCTCCGGTCACGCTCCATTTCTTCTGCCGTAACGCCGTTCCATGTAATTCCAGTACGCTGATTGCCAATGAGATAAAGCAGGGTGAAGTTGTGTTTTTTACCCTCCTTCGACATCGTTACGAAACCAGAATTGAGGTTGGACCAACCGCCCCTCAGAAAACCGTCGCTTCGAGAATAAGAATAGGCAGCGTCCGCTCCGAATCCGCTGGCTGTTTTTCCGGTAGAGACAAAGAAAGAGCCTACGAATGTATTGAAAGAGCCATACGACAAATTTGTCGAGATGTTGAATTGATTTGAAGCCGGGGTGGATTCCATATTGACGCTGGCTCCGAAAGCGCCTGACCCGGCAGCTGAAGTGCCGATTCCTCTCTGAACCTCCACCGAATTCAAATAACGCTGGATAGTAGGGAGATTTACCCAGAATACTTGCTGGGACTCTGCGTCGTTGATGGTGACTCCGTTGAAAGTCACGTTGGTTCTCGAGGCATCGTTACCTCTGATTGTTATTCTGGAATAGCCTAACCCTGTTCCGCCCTCGGTGGTAGCCACAATGGAGGGCAACAATTCGAGAATTGTAGGGATTGAAGATTCTGCGGCCGCCCTGCTTAAGTCTTGTCTACTCAAGTTAGAGTGAGCTACAGGAGTTTTGGAATCTACACGGTGAGCCGAGACTATAATACTGTCAAGGCGTTCGTGAATGGTAACTGGATCGGGATCGTCAGCAAAAGCTGAAAGGGAGAATAATACTCCCAGAAGAATAATAAATACTTTTTTCATTTTCCTACGGCGGCATTACCCGCATCAGGTTCAAGGGGTATTTCTCAGCATGTCCTCAAAGGAGAGACAGCACCCCCAACTATTTTTGTCGGCACAAAAATAAAAAAAAGAGATCATTTTTCACAACCTCTTTTTTTTAATCTAACTAACCAAAACTCAATTCAAATAAATCAAACTCTGTGCCAGATAGATTTTTTTCAATAAAAAAAGAG
>JAFSTD010000042.1 GCA_017450655.1 Bacteroidales bacterium
CTGTCAAACCAGGAGTTGCTCCTTGCAAACCTTGGTTAAGGTCTCTGATTGGACGGTCGTTGAGAACTTTGCTGTCAACTGCTGATACAGCTCCGGTCAAGTTTGCCTTGGTTTGAGTACCAAAACCCACTCGAAAAAAATAAAACTGATGTATATCAGTCTATTACTTTGTGGCCAAAAAGTGTAGCCATTTTTTGTGGCCGCATGTTAAAATAAATTGCCGTTAGCTATTTTCGGATTGTCGATCAACTTCCTTCTGATTTCAGCAATTTCTTCGGCAATTTCTTCAGTTGACTCTGACAAGTACTTCCAGAAAGTACTTTCTGATTTGTGACCTGAGATACTCATTATCTGGTAGGTGCTGAACAGCTGTGATTTGTACAAATTGGTGATGCAACTGCGTCTTGCAGTATGCGTAGTGACAAGCATATATTTGGGTTTCACTACATTACCGAATTCATCCTTTTCCAGAGTCATCTTACCTTTCTTCTCTGCGTTCAACTCTCTCATAGTAGGGGTGGTGACAATTTTTTCCGCCAGGGATGGTGTCTTTGCTGAGAGGTCCTTGCAGATTGTTTTGATATATCTATTTATCACAACATCAGATAGATGCGGTAGATTATAATTGTATTTTTCAACGATGTGCACCAGTTTGTCGGTAAGAACCGGCACCATCACATAGTTGTTTGTTTTCTCCTGAAGGATTGAGACAACCTTCGTACCTTTTGAAGTGTAGGTGAAATTCTCCTTTGTCAGACGTCCGTAATCACTAATCCTTTGTCCTGTGTAACAGCCAACTAGGAAGACGTCTCTTACTTTGTCCTTCATGCTTCCCTTCTTTAGTCTCATATTGTAGAGATCGGACAATTCCTCAATTGTCAGGTACACTTTTGTCTGAGTATCTCCCTTGATGATACGCAGCTTGGTAAAGTATTTAATGCAGTGAAGATTTGTGTGAAGGTGGTGATATTCAGCAGAATAGTTTATTGCAGCCTTGAAGCAGATCAGCAGTTTGTTGATGCTCTTAGGCATATATCCCCATTCTTCGCAGAATTGCACAAAGCCGTCATAAACACTTTTGTCGATTGTTTCCCACTCGAGAATCTTTCCGGTACGGCGTTCAAAAGCCTTCTCAAATTGGATGTAAACATCGCGGAAATTCTTCCAGACTTTGATGGTGTTCTCGTCGTAATTTGCTGACTGATACTTAAATGTACCATTCATCATAGCCCCGATCAAGTAGTTTAAATAATCGGCGATGTGGTAAGGAACTTCAGTCGTAAGTTGAATGGGGATCTCGAAGTTATTGATGATATCTTCGATGTCATCGTGAGAATAATTTCTGTTTCTGAGTCTGCAACGTTCTGTAAACAGGACAATTACCTTCTCCAATTCATTCAATTTGTTGGTTAATTCCTTAAGACCGCTTTGTTCGAACGTGGTTTTGCCAGGATAAGGCATTCCTCTTCTAGCGTTCCATTGTTTGACCATTATTGAGAATGGCGTTGCAAAGTACCAGCTTATATTGCTTTCGCGAAAGCGAAGATAAATGGTCACCGGTTTGTAGCGATTGGTGGACCTAAGAAGGTAATTAATTGTCATAACTTGTTCTTAAAAACTTGTAGCCATTTTGTAGCCAAAAATTTTTTGTGGACATAATCCTGAGTATTAGACAATTATAGCAATATTTAGTTTAAAGAAAAAAATATTTTTTTTAACAAAATCCGTTTTTTCTGAAAGCCGTCACGAGCTTCTGAAAGTTCATCTAAGCAAGGGCGAGAATCAGATTCTGGTTGGAGCTTTCAATAAGTGGGAAAAAGAGGTTCCTCTTTACCTGGAACCTTCTGATAATGTAGTTTATACGTTAGAAATCCCTCTTAAAAAGGCCCTCAGTCGCGCTGCGAGTCATACAATCCGTTTGAGGCCGGCGGTAATCACGAATCCTCATACGGACATTGAGCTCTCAAATATTGAGATTTCAGTCAAATAATACTTTTAATTATCCGACAGGCTGACTGAGAAATTAGTCAGCCTTTTTTTGTTTATCTAAATAAAATGCTTACTTTTGCGCCCTGTTATAAACAATTAATTTTTTGCATTTATGTCAGAGTATTTATCAGCAGACAAAAAGCAAGAGATTTTCGCGAAATACGGAAAGTCTAATACTGACACCGGCTCAGCAGAGAGTCAAGTTGCTTTGTTTTCCTACCGTATCGCTCACCTAACTCAACACCTTAAGAACAATAAGAAGGATCACAACACTCAGCGTGCGCTTCTTCGTTTGGTAGGTAAGAGACGCAGTATTCTGGATTACTTGAAGGAGACTGATATCGAGCGTTACAGAAGTATTGTGAAAGAATTAGGTATTCGTAAGTAACAATTTGGAATTTTATTATGGGGGCTGCTTTAGTTTCAGCCCCTTTTTTGTAGTTTTTTAATATGAATGTTGTAAAAAAAGTGATTCAATTGGCGGATGGCCGTACAATTGAGATTGAAACCGGTAAACTGGCTAAGCAAGCCGACGGTTCTGTTGTTGTTAAAATGGGCGGCACTATGTTGTTGGCCGCAGTTACTTGTGCAAAAGATGCTAAAGAGGATGTTGACTTCATGCCTCTTCAAGTAGATTACAAAGAAAAATTCGCCTCTGCAGGTCGTTTCCCTGGAGGTTTTATGAAAAGAGAAGGTAAAGCTACCGATTATGAGATTCTGGTAGCCCGTCTGGTTGACCGTGCGTTGAGACCTCTTTTCCCTGAAGATTTTCACGCTGAAGTTTATGTTACTGTAAATCTTATCTCCGCTGACAAGGAGAATATGCCGGATGCACTTGCAGGTCTTGCTGCATCTGCGGCACTTGCAGTTAGCGACATTCCTTTCGAAGGTCCTATCAGCGAGGTTCGCGTAGCAAGAATAGACGGCAAATTCGTTATCAATCCTACATTTGCCGATAACGAGAGATCTGACATCGACATTATGGTTGCAGCTACATACGATAATATTATGATGGTTGAGGGTGAGATGAATGAGGTTAGCGAAGCTGAAATGCTTGACGCTATCAAATTCGCTCACGAGGAGATCAAAAAGCACTGCCTGGCTCAAAAAGAACTTGAAGCTGAGGTGGGTAAAACTGAAAAACGCGCTTACTGCCACGAGCAGAATGATCCTGAACTGGAGAAAGCTCTGTGGGATTACTGCTATGACCGCAGTTATCAGATAGCAAAGAGCGGTACTGACAAACATACCCGTACAGACGCTTTTGAGGCTTTACACGAAGAATTCTGGGAGACTATTCCTGAGGAAGAACGTGACGATGCCAAAAAGATTATGGTGGCCCGTTATTTCAATGCAGTTGAAAAGAGAGCCATGCGTCGTATGATTATCGATGAGGGCGTCCGTCTTGACGGTCGTTCAACCACTCAGATTCGTCCTATCTGGTGCGAGGTGGGATACCTCCCGGGAGCTCACGGAAGCGCTATTTTTACTCGCGGTGAGACTCAGTCACTTTCTACTTGTACCCTCGGTACAAAGGAAGATATGAAGGAGAAAGACGAAGTTTTGATTCAAGGCACAGAGCAATTCGTTCTGCACTATAATTTCCCTCCATTCTCTACAGGAGAAGCTAAAGCTGCCCGCGGAGTCGGACGTCGTGAGATCGGTCACGGAAACCTGGCATGGAGAGCTCTCAAACCGGTTGTCCCTGTAGGTGAAGAGAATCCTTACGCTGTACGCGTAGTATCGGATATTCTCGAATCGAACGGTTCTTCTTCAATGGCCACAGTATGTGCAGGATGTCTTGCACTGATGGACTGCGGCGTTAAGATCAAGAAGCCTGTAAGCGGTATAGCAATGGGTCTGATTTCTGATAAAGAGACCGGCAAATTCGTGGTTTTGAGTGATATTCTCGGTGATGAGGATCACCTCGGCGATATGGACTTCAAGGTTACAGGTACTCCTGACGGTATCACTGCAACTCAAATGGATATCAAAGTTGACGGTCTTCCCTACGAAGTCCTCGAAAAAGCTCTTCAACAGGCTAAAGAGGGTAGAGCCCACATTCTCGGTGAAATGCTCAAGACTATAAGCGAGCCTAGAGCTGAGTACCGTCCTAACGTTCCTCGTATCGTTCAGATCACCGTTCCCGGTGAGTTTATCGGTGCCATCATCGGTAAAGGAGGAGAGGTTATCCAGGATATGCAGAAGAAGACAAACACTACAATCACAATTACCGAGCAGAGAGATGCTGAGGGTAATACCGTTGGCGTAGTTGACATCTTCGGTCTTGACAAAGACGGTATGGATGCCGCTCTGGCTAGAATCAACGGAATAATCGCAGTTCCTGAGGTAGGGGAAGTTTACCATGGTACAGTTACTTCTATCGTTGATTTCGGTGCCTTCGTAGAGATTCTTCCGGGTAAGGAAGGTCTTCTCCACATATCGGAGATTGACTGGGGCAAAACCGAGAAAACCGAGGACGTGCTTCACGTAGGTGATGAGGTTGACGTTAAACTCATCGAGGTTGACGCAAAGAGCGGTAAACTCAGATTATCCCGCAAAGCCCTTCTCGAAAAACCGGAAGGTTACGTTGAGCCGGTTCGCAAGCCACGCCCTGCACAGCGCAGCAATGACCGCAGAGGAGGCAACGATCGCCGTAACAGCGGAGAGCGTCGTCCTTTCAATAAAGAGAGAAGACCTCGCCCTGAGCGTTCAAGCGAACAGCCTGCAGAAGAATAATTTCAAAATTCAATAATGAAGAAGAGGATGACCGATAGTCATCCTTTTCTTTTTTTGTAGTAACTTTGGTCAGATAATCCCAGTAATATGAAGAAAATCGATTTCAAGAAAAGCATTCTCCCCATTCTGGGGATAATAGCCTTATATGCAGTTATTTCCATTGTTTATTGCAAGCCGGTTCTTGAGGGGAAGATTATCAGTGCGGGGGATAAGGTCAATGCAGTCAGCAACATGCAGGAGTGTCTCAATTATACAATCGAGACGGGCAAGTATTCCTGGTGGACGAATGCTCTGTTCGGCGGTATGCCGAATTATCAGATAGGAGGTGGCAAATACGCTGCAGAAAAGGCTCTGGCTCCATTTGTGTCTATCAAAAGAGCAGGAACGAACAATCCTATCTTCACTCTCCTGTTCTATATGATCGCATTTTTCATATTGCTCAGGTCATTCGAGATTAAAAGGCCGATAGCTGCTATCGGGGCGATAGCCATGGCATTCTCTTCATATTTCTTCATAATAATTGGGGCGGGACACGCCGGCAAGACTGCCGCCATTACGTGGATGGCCATAGCCTTTGCGGGTATGAACCTTTGTTACAGGAAGAAATTTGGTCTGGGCGTGGTCTGCACGATAATAGGTATGGCCTGCGGATATACAGCCCACCCTCAGATGGCTTACTACATGCTGATGATGGTGGCGGTGATGGTGCTTGCAGAACTTTACATTTTCTTGAAGGAAAAGAAGATAAAGGAATGGTTGGTGTGTACTGCCTTTTTTATGGGAGCCATGATTCTGGGCTTCGGAACAAATCTTTCCAATACGTTTGCAAACGCAGAATATGCTGCGCAGACAATGAGAGGCGGTCATTCCGATCTGATTACCGATGAGGCAGGCGAGACCGCAGCCAAAGGCCTCGACATAGAATACGCTACACAGTGGAGTTACGGAATTGACGAAACTCTCACGTTCCTGATTCCTAATTTCAAGGGAGGTTCTTCGAATTATCCGTTGGGAAGGAATTCGTACCTCTATAAAGAGATGGTTGAGAAGAAAGTGGCTCCTCAGTCGGCCGCTTCATTCTGTAGCAGTGCCCCGCTGTACTGGGGAGACCAACCGTTTACAGCAGGTCCGGTCTATATGGGAGCTGTTATCTGTTTCCTGTTCGTGCTGGGACTGATGATAGTGAAAGGCCCTTACAAGTGGGCTTTGCTGGCTGCAACTCTTTTTTCAGTTCTGCTTTCGTTCGGTCATAACTTTATGCCGCTTACGAAGCTCTTCTTCAATTTCTTCCCGCTCTACAATAAGTTCAGGGCGGTATCCTCCATATTGATTGTGGCGGAGATAACTATGCCGCTGCTCGGCTTTTTTGCGTTGAAAGAGGTTGTGGAAGGGAATGTCTCTAAAGAGAAGTTGAAACAGTCTACGATGATTTCGTTCGCAATTACAGGTGGTCTTTGCCTGCTGGTTGCGCTCTTCGGTCCGTCAACATTCTCATTCTCAGGAGTTACAGATGCTCAGTTGACCGGCCAGTTGCCGGAGTGGCTCTATCCTTTGATGGTGACTCAAAGGGAGCAGCTGCTGGTAAATGATGCCTGGCGTTCGTTGGTTTTCGTCTTGTTGGGAGCCGCTTTAGTTTGGCTGTTGACAACCGGAAAAATCAAGCCTCTTTATTTGTTGAGCGCTCTGGGCGTTCTGATTCTCGTGGATATGTGGAAGGTTGACAATCGTTACTTCAACGACAGCAATTTCGAGACTCTCCGCACCTACAATCAGGCTTATGCAATTCAGCCTTACGAGGAGAGCATAAAGAAGGATCCGGACATCCACTTCAGAGTGATGAATACGACTACCAACACGTTCAATGAGTCCAGAACCTCATTCTATCTGAAGTCAATCGGCGGATATCACGCCGCAAAACTCCGCAGATACCAGGATCTGATAGACGTACACTTGAGTAAAGGGGATCTTTCGGTAATCAGTATGCTTAATACCAAGTATATCATTGTGCCGGGGCAGGATGGGCAGCCTCAGCCTCTTCGCAATTCAGAAGCTATGGGAAACGGCTGGTTTGTAGAGAATATCCTGGCTGTAGACAATCCTAACGATGAGATCAACAACCTGACTAAGGTTGATCTGCATACTACTGCAGTGGTGGACAAATCATTGTTCCCGGATTTCGTAACGGCTCCTGCAGAGCAGGTTGAATCTACCGTGAAGTTGACACAATATGCTCCCGACGAGCTTGAATATGATATTTATGCTGAGAATCCGGGGACGGTGGTATTTTCAGAGATATACTATCCTCACGGATGGAAAGCATACATCGACGGCGAGCCGGCGGATCATTTCAGGGCCAACTATGTCCTGAGGGCTCTAAACGTACCTCAAGGAAAGCATATCGTCAAATTTGAATTCAGACCGGACAGCGTCCGCAAAGGAGATACTCTGGCTCTGATCTTTATCGGATTGTTCTATCTGATTATTGTCGGCGTCGCGGTGACGGGGGTGAAACGGTACTTCTCGGAAGGAGAATAGAAATAAAAAACGGAGGCGTTTAAGAACCGTCTCCGTTTTTATTTTCAATCTAACCTAAA
>JAFSTD010000043.1 GCA_017450655.1 Bacteroidales bacterium
GCGTTTGCTTGCATGTAGTTTTGTCTTCCTTTATCGATATAAAGCGGACGTTGCCATCGGCAGTGTCCGCTTTTTTTATTTTCAATCTATATGATTATTTTTGCGTCTAATGACAATAAAGGATCTTAAAAAGGGCGAAGAGGCCGTCATAATGGAGACAGGCGGGAAAGGCCGTCTCAGAGAGCATTTTCTGAGTATGGGTCTTATTCCGGGCGCCCTCGTGACGTTCGTCGGTCGCGCTCCTATGGGAGATCCTCTGGAAGTCAGAGTCCAAGGTTACGATCTCTCATTGAGAGAAGCCGAGGCTGCCAAAATTACCGTTTCTCCTATTTCCAGGGAGCAACCTGTTGCGGTCAGCAGATTCGATTTCGGCTATGCACTGTCACTTCATGACCATGACTCTCACCCGGGACTGGGAGAAAAACTTCCGTATCACAAGAAGACAGGTGAGGATTCTCTGCCAAAAGATGCAAGAATCTCTATGGCGCTTGTCGGGCAGCAGAATACAGGCAAGACCACCCTGTTCAACAGGCTGACAGGCTCCAACCAGCACGTGGGCAATTTTCCGGGGGTTACGGTGGACAGAAAAGAGGGGGTTGTCCTGAACAACTCCAACGTTACGATTACCGACCTTCCGGGGATCTATTCTCTGAGCACCTTTACGGAAGAAGAGACAGTATCCCGAGATTTCATTCTCAAAGAGAAGCCTAACGCAATCATCAACATAGTAGACGTAACCAATCTTGAGCGAAACTTGTACCTCACGGTTCAGCTGATGGAATTGGAAGTGCCTATGGTTCTGGCGCTCAATATGATGGATGAACTTATCGGCAACGGTGGCTCCATCAACATCAATGAACTCGAGAGAATAATGGGCATTCCGGTAGTGGCAATCAGCGCTGCGAAGGGAGATGGAGTCAGAGAGTTGATAGAGCATGCCCTTCACATCGCCCAGTACAATGAGAAGCCGACAAGGCAGGATTTCTGCTCACCGGATGATCACGGAGGAGCAGTCCACAGATGCCTTCACAGTATAATGCTTCTGATCGAAGACCACGCTTTGAAGGAGGGGATTCCTCTGCGTTATGCTGCAGACAGGCTCGTGGCAGGTGATACTGCAATTGCAAACAGCCTGAAACTCAGTAAGAATGAGTTGGAAACGGTGGAGCACATCATTCTTCAGATGGAAGAAGAACGGAAACTGGACCGTTATGCCGCGATGGCGGAGATGAGATACACCTTTATTCACAACGTATGCGAAAAAACGGTAACGAAGAGTTCGGACTCGAAGGAGGCCAGACGTACCCGCAAGATAGACAAAGTGCTGGTTGGAAAGTATACCGCACTTCCTTTGTTCATACTTGTACTTGCCGCAATTTTTTATCTGACTTTTGATTCTCTGGGTCTGTGGTTGCAGAACCTTTTGGAAAGCAGCATTTCCGGTTTATCCGGGACGGTGGACAAGTTGCTGCTCCGTTGGGAAGTGATAGATCCTGTCCGTTCTCTCGTCATCGACGCTGTTTTCGGAGGCGTGGGCACGGTAGTCAGCTTCGTTCCCATCATAATCGTCATGTTCCTGTTCCTCTCAATTTTGGAGGACAGCGGATATATGGCAAGAATAGCTTTCATATCTGATAAATTGCTGAGAAAGATAGGATTAAGTGGTCGAAGCATTGTTCCTATGCTGATCGGTTTCGGTTGTACGGTCCCTGGAGTCATGGCTTGCAGAACCCTCCCTTCTTCGCGGGACAGAAAGGCAACCATACTTTTGACACCGTTTATGAGCTGTACCGCAAAGATTGCTATTTACGCTTTCTTCGCTTCGGCTTTCTTCCCGGGACACGCAGCGTTGGTCATGGCTTCCCTATATATATTAGGTATAGTAGTGGGCATACTGGTAGCCTTTGTCCGCAAACTTGTGATTAAAGAAGAAGCGGCTCCTTTCGTAATGGAACTTCCTCCTTACCGTATGCCTCATCTGAAGAATGTAGGTCATCTAGTCTGGGACAAAACCAAGGATTTCCTCCAGAGAGCCTTTACCGTAATATTCTTCGCCACCCTCATAATATGGTTTTTCCAGAGCTTTGATTTCAGGCTTACCTACGTTGAAGATTCTTCATCGAGCATGCTGGCAGTAATAGCGGGTTGGCTGGCTCCGATAATGAAGCCTGTCGGGCTTGGCGACTGGAGAATAGTAACCTCATTGATAAGCGGTTTCCTGGCTAAGGAGAGTGTCGTCTCTACCCTTGAAGTGCTGGATACTCTCTCAGTAATGACTGCAGTGACCGCAATCCCTATGTTGATCTTCTGTCTGCTGTACACTCCGTGCGTTGCCGCCATAGCTTCAATCCGGAGAGAACTCGGAGTCAAGTGGGCTTTCACCGTAGTCTTGTTCCAGTGCGTGATAGCATGGATCTGCGCTTTGATAGGTTATCTGATAGCCGTGGCCGTAATAGTTTAGAGAATGAATCTTGCAAGCATCATAATTCTCGCGGTTGTAGCCGTAGCCGTAATCCTGATAGGAATCCATCTTATCACCAAGGGTGACAAGTGCTCTTCATGCAGCATTGAGTCTTGTCCTTTCTGCAAGAAATCGTAAAAAATTTTTCAAAAAATTTGACATTTTAAAAAACATTTCTACCTTTGCAGTCCCTTTGGCGAAAGCTAAGGGAAACGTTCATTGAAGTATTGAGAGAGATAACGAGGTAAAAATAAAGAAGATAGTCTGTAATATTAAGTATTAGGGACTACAATTTCAAAGAA
>JAFSTD010000044.1 GCA_017450655.1 Bacteroidales bacterium
CCTGTTTTTCCTTCATTGACCTTACCAGTTTCTGAAGGATTTGGAAATAATAATCGAGAACTTCATAATAACTGCGGCCGTAATTGGGCATCACTACCGCAACCTCCGCTTTTGCCATCTCTTCGTCATCGGGATTGACAACGGTCAGGGCTCCGTGCCCGGTAAACCATTCAGCCTTGACGGTATTCTCACCGTCAAATATTGCCACCGTCCGGTTTGCAAGATGGTTTCCGTTTGAATCCTTGCAAGGATAGACAAACAAACTGTCGGGGTACGATTCCGTTTTTATGAAGTAAATATTTTTCATAAAGCCCTATATTAACGATTCTCCCCCGTCACACACCAGGATTTCTCCGCTCTTTCCATTCAAACCGGAGAGAATCTGAAGGAATGCCAGTTCTGCGATTTCTTCCGGCAGGGCGAGTCTCTTGTTCAAAGGCGTTCTCAGATAAACGTTGTCTATATAGTCGCGCATCATATCAGTCCTGGCCGGGCCCGGGCATATACCGTTTACGGTGATGGGGCTGACATTCTGCAATCTCTTGCTGAGACCTTTTGTATAATCATACAATGCCCATTTGGACATCCAATAGATCCCGACTGCAGCGCGGACGGCAGTGTTGCTTATGACATTCAGAATAGTCCCGCCGTTGAACATGGAGACGAAACTTTCGCACATTCCAACCGTTCCCATGACATTTGTATCGTGAATAGTGTGTACGTAGTCTGGAGAAGCATTTTCAAAATCCGAATAGGGATCTATTTCTTTTTTAATTGCGGCATTGTTGACAAGAATGTCCACTTTACCGAATATGCCTGCAGCCTCTTTAAAATGCCTGTTCTGGTCACCGTCAGTAATGTCCCAAACCATATATGCGGCATCAGGAGAATTCAGATGCCTTACAGCATCTTCCAGTAAAACCTCATCACTGTCGGTAATGATAACTTTTGCACCCTCTTTCAGCAAACGGTATGCAACGGAATACCCGATACCCTTCCGGGCTCCGGTTATCAGGGCCACTTTGCCCTGCAATTTATCCCCTCGGGTCACCTGTCGGGCTTCTCCGGGCGCTTCATAAAAATCAGGTATGATCTCAACAAGACCTGCCGGTATGACCTTCTTTCTTAGGAGGATTCTGTAAATGTGCCCTTTGATTTTAATCCTCATAATCAGCCAATTTAGCAGCTTGTTGTTCTATATTTGGACCGGGCCGGTTACATCTTGAAAGAATCCTTCAGACCGGTAGCCTTATTGTATGCTCCGTTCTCAGGATCCTTATAGAAATAACCTACCCTTTCAAACTGAACGGCTATTCCGGACTTGTCATCCTTCAAAGCGGGTTCAGCATATGCGGTAACTATTGTAAGAGAATTCGGATTCAGATACTCCTTATAATCCACTCCCTCAGGAATTGCTCCCATCTGCTCTTCAGTGAAAAGATGTTCATAGAGGCGCGCCTCTACCTTGTCACACAATTCTTCTGACACCCAGTGGATCGTTCCTTTGACGGAGCGCCATTCTCCTACACCCGGCTTTGAATCGGGATCGTATGTACAGTGAATCTCGGTAACGTTGCCGTCACTGTCTTTCACGAAAGAGTTGCACTTGATAATATACGCATATTTCAGACGTACTTCTCCGTCAGGTTTCAGACGGAAATACTTTTTAGGAGCATCCTCCATAAAGTCCTCTTTCTCGATGAGAAGTTCTTTGGTGAAAGGCACTTTGCGCTTAGGGCCGTCAGGCTCTGCAGGATTCAGGGGAGCGTCGAAGTATTCCACTTTGCCGTCCTCCCAGTTGTCAATCACGAGTTTCACCGGATTCAGAACCGCCATATACCTGTTGGAGCGAGCGTTCAGATCCTGTCTCAGGCACCATTCCAGAAGAGAAAGGTCTATGACGTTGTCTCTTTTGGCGACTCCCACTTTCTCCGCAAACATCCTGATAGACTCCGGGGTATAGCCTCTGCGGCGGATACCGCAAATGGTAGGCATACGTGGGTCATCCCAGCCGTCCACGTAATGATTCTTCACAAGCTCGAGAAGTTTTCTCTTGCTCATAACGGTATAGGTCAGGTTCAGACGGGCGAACTCGTACTGATGGGACGGGAATATTCCGAGTTTCTCTATAAACCAGTCATACAAAGGCCTGTGCACGTCAAATTCGAGCGTACATATAGAGTGAGTGATATTCTCGATAGAATCACATTCTCCGTGAGCGTAATCGTACATTGGATAGATGCACCATTTGTTTCCCGTTCTGTGGTGAGAAGCGTGAATGATACGATACATCAGAGGATCACGGAACAGCATGTTCGGATGTGACATATCGATTTTGGCTCTCAGAACTTTCTCTCCGTCAGCATATTTTCCCTCCTTCATCTCACGGAAAAGTTTCAGATTCTCTTCCACGCTGCGGTTTCTGTACGGACTTTCCACACCCGGCTGGCTGACAGTACCGCGGTTCTGGCGAATCTCTTCCTGAGTCTGGTCGTCTACGTAAGCCAGTCCTTTCTTAATCAACTCTTCAGCCCAGAGATATAACTGGTCGAAATAGTCGGAAGCGTAGAATTCGTTAGCCCATTCGAATCCGAGCCATTTGATATCCTCCTTGATGGAATCCACGTATTCTGTATCCTCCTTTACCGGGTTGGTATCGTCAAAACGAAGGTTTGTCTTACCGCCGTATTTCTTTGCCAGACCGAAATTCAGGCAAATGCTTTTTGCGTGACCTATATGTAAATATCCGTTAGGCTCCGGAGGGAAACGGGTCAGAATACTCTTGTGTTTGCCTGTGGCCAGGTCATTCTCTATTATTTCCTCCAAAAAATTCAAATTGCGCTCAGACGCAACTTCATTGATATTCTCGCTCATAGAATCTGATTATGTGATTTGCAAAAATAGCAAAAAAGGCATAATTTTATGCGCTTAAAAAGGAAAAATGATGGTAAGATCAATGACCGGCTACGGCAAATCCGAGTGTGTTATCGACAACACAAAGTATACCGTCGAAATCAGATCCGTTAACGGCAAGAACGCCGACATTTCTATAAAGACGACTTTCGTTCCGAGGGAGAAAGAGATGGAATTGAGGAATTATCTCACCTCAGAGCTTGGACGCGGATCCATTGATCTGTTTGTCACTAAGGATGTTACAGCCGGCGTCGCCCCTAAGCACATCAATTCCGAACTCATTGCAGAATACTACAAAAGCATTTTAGGCGCATTCAAAGGGACCCCCTTCGAGAAAGGGATTACATCCCCTGAAGACAATTATCTGGCAGCGACCATTCTGAGAATGCCCGACGTCATCGAAGTCGAGCGCACTCAATTCGGAGATGAAGAATGGGCAGTACTGTTCAATTCTATAAAGGAAGCCTGCGACAACCTGAACAAATTCAGAATTCAGGAAGGAGTCGCCCTCAAGGCTGACGTTCTTTCAAAAATCTCATTGATAGAGTCATACATACCTGAAATAGAAAAGTATGAGAAACTCCGTGTGGATTCCATAAAGGAACGGATCTTCTCCCGCCTGAACGAAATTGTGGAGAATCCGGACATGAACCGCTTCGAGCAGGAGATGATTTTCTTCATTGAGAAACTCGACATCAACGAGGAGAAAGTGAGACTCCGCCAGCACTGCAACTATTTCAGAGAGACCATCGAGTCTGAGCCAATGCCGGGCAAAAAATTAGGGTTCATCGCCCAGGAAATCGGAAGGGAAATCAACACTCTCGGCAGCAAATCAAATCAAGCTGACATGCAGCAATGGGTGGTAAGGATGAAAGATGAACTCGAAAAGATAAAAGAACAATCACTCAATATTTTATAATAAGAAAATGAAAAGAATACTTTTACTAGTAGCACTTTTGCTACCGGTGTCATTGTTCGCAGCGAACGATGAGGCACGCCTGCTCAGATTCCCGTCTGTAGGCGCAGACAAGCTCGTCTTTTCTTATGCCGGAGATCTTTACACCACATCTATCAACGGTGGTGCCGCAAGCAAGATCACTTCCAACGTAGGTTACGAGTCTTTTTCCAGAGTATCTCCTGACGGCAAAACCGTAATATTCACAGGACAGTACGACGGAAATACTGAGCTTTATTCTATCCCTGTTACCGGAGGAATTCCAAAAAGACTGACATACTCCGCTACTCTCAGCAGAGACAATATCGGAGACCGTATGGGTCCTAACAATATCGTTATGGCATGGACTCCTGACGGACAAAGCGTTATCTACCGCTCAAGATGGTATGCATTCTGCGCCAACCGCGGAATGCTGTACAAGATCAGCATCAACGGCGGCGTTCCTGAGGAACTGCCTTATTCTGAAGGTGGCTGGTGCAGCTATTCTCCTGACGGAAAATACTTTGCATTCAACCGTATGTTCAGAGAGTTCCGTACATGGAAATACTACAGAGGAGGCCAGGCAGATGAGATCTGGATCAACGAAATCGGTACTAATTCTCTGACAAAAATCACCGATAACGATGCGCAGGATATCTTCCCTATGTGGATCGGCAACGAGATTTATTATATGTCGGACCGTGACCATATAATGAACATGTTCTGCTACAACACCGTAACAAAGCAAACAACCAAGGTCACCAACTTTGACAAGTATGATTGCAAATTCCCTTCTTGCTCAAACGATTACATCGTTTTCGAGAATGGCGGTTACATATATAAATATACGGTAAAGACCCATCAGCTTGAGAAACTTACAATCACTCTGGCAAGTGACGGTGTCTGGGCACGTCCTGAGTTCAAGGAGGTATAGGCACGTTCGTATGCGCTCTC
>JAFSTD010000045.1 GCA_017450655.1 Bacteroidales bacterium
AGGAAAAACAGGGTTTCAGGCCTATCACTGTGATTCTGCCTCCGAAGTCTGATGAATACAGTGCGGAAATGCCGGACATAGCCCATTATGCAATCTGCGGTCTTGTCAAGGGACTGGGGAAGATGTATGCCTCATCCGGGCTTTTCGTTAACGGTATTATCCTGAACGGGGATGATCCTGCAAAATATCTTCAGGAAAGAGTTCTTTATTTGTCATCAGACAATTCCTGCAATATGGTCGGTCAGATATTTAAACTCTGATAGAAAAGCATATTATTTTTATATGTGTGCCTCTTGAAAGGGGGTACTTTTCAAATTTTATATATTTTTTTTAAAAATACCCCTAAAAAATATTGGGGTTATTATTTTTTTATATACTTTTGCGACAAAGTAATTAAAAAACGAATGCTAATATGGATTCATTGAGATTTGATGCTTTAAAACTTATGAATACCCGTTCCCGCGTGGAAACCGTGGTACCGGATGAGAAAATCTCCAACTATTTCGGCGTAGATGTTTTTGGTAAAGAACAAATGCGTCAGTACCTCTCAAAAGATGTTTTTGCAAGCGTTATGGATTCTATCAATGAAGGAACAAGAATTGACAGAAAGGTGGCGGATCAGGTTGCAGAAGGGATGAAAGTGTGGGCTATGAGTCGCGGAGCGACCCATTATACACACTGGTTCCAGCCTCTGAACGACTCTACTGCAGAAAAGCACGACGCTTTCTTGACCATTAATTCTGATGGCTCGACTTTCGAGTCTTTCAGTGGAAATCTTCTCGTCCAACAGGAGCCGGACGCTTCCTCTTTCCCTAGCGGAGGCTTGAGAAATACTTTTGAGGCTAGAGGTTACAGTGCATGGGATCCATCTTCACCGGCATTCGTTATAGACAAGACACTCTGTATCCCGAGTATTTTTGTCTCTTACAACGGAGACGCTCTCGATTTCAAGACTCCTCTTCTCCGTTCGATGTCAGCCATTGACAAGGCATCTGTAAGGGTTTGTCAACTGTTTGACAAAGACGTCACGAGAGTTGTTCCAAACCTGGGATGGGAGCAAGAGTATTTCCTGATAGACGAGGCGCTCTACAATGCCCGTCCCGATCTGGTTCAGACAGGAAGGACGCTTATGGGCCATACAGCAGCCAAAGACCAGCAGCTGGAGGATCACTATTGGGGTACAATTCCTCAGAGAGTGTCCGATTTTATGAAAGATTGTGAGCAGCAATGCTACCGTCTGGGTGTACCTATCAAGACCAGACACAATGAGGTTGCTCCAAACCAGTTCGAATGTGCTCCTATGTATGAGGAGGCCAACATTGCTGTGGACCACAACGTTCTTCTCATGAGCATTATGAAGAAGACTGCTCAGAAACATCATCTGAAGGTACTTTTCCACGAACGTCCGTTCAATGGCATCAATGGCTCCGGAAAGCACTGCAACTGGTCATTGTCCACCAATACCGGCGTCAATCTGCTCTCTCCGGGGAAGAATCCTAAATCCAACATACAGTTCCTTTCATTCTACGTTTGCGTATTGAAGGCGGCTAAGGATTTCGGTTCACTTATGATGGCGTCCATCGCTTCACAGTCCAACTCATTCAGACTTGGCGGCAATGAGGCCCCTCCTGCAATTCTTTCCGTTTTTACCGGATCAACGATGAGCAAGATGCTTTCTTCCATCACAAACAGCCTGTCAAATGCCAAGCTGACTCCTGATCAGAAGAGCAAGATCAAACTCCATATCGGCAAGATTCCGGAGATTCTCCTGGACAATACCGACAGAAACAGAACTTCTCCGTTTGCGTTTACCGGAAACAGATTCGAGTTCAGAGCGCCGGGCTCTTCATGCAACTGTGCTATGCCGATTATCGCAGTTGATACAGCGGTAGCATACGAGCTGGATCTCTTCAGAGACAATGTGGACAAATTGATAGACAAAGGAGTAAAGAAAGACGAAGCTATTCTCCAGGTAATAAAGGACTTTATCATCGAATCAGAACCTGTTCGCTTCGAGGGTAACGGTTACAGCGCAGAATGGCATAAAGAGGCTGTAAAACGAGGCCTCAAATCCATCGACAAGGCTTTTGACGCTTTCGGAGAGTATCTTTTGCCAGATGCAGTGGCTCTTTTCAAGAAATATTCCGTATTCAGCAAGACCGAACTTGATTCCCGTTATGAGATTAAGGTTGACACTCTGTTGAAGAAAATCCAGATAGAATCGCGTGTCACTGTAGATATTGCCATGAATCACATTGTGCCAACTGCAATCAAGTATCAGAATGTGCTTATAGAGAATATCAGAGGCATTAAAGAAATCTTCCCGAACGACATTGAGAAGTATGCCGGCCGCGAAATAGAGACTCTTTCTCAGGTGGCTTTGCTTTCCAACAATATCAGTACTGCTGCAGTTGCTATGACTGAAGCTCGCAAGAAACTGAACAAGATTGAGAGCATTCCGAAAAGAGCGCGCGAGTACGAGAATACAATCGTTCCGATGATGGAAAGAATCCGCGAGAGTATCGATAAGCTGGAAATGATTGTAGACGATGAGTACTGGCCTCTGATTAAATACAGAGAATTACTCGCCAGACTTTAGAAACTTCTGATAAGATGCGACTGCCAGGCGGTCGCATCTTTCGTTTTCAGGGTGTCCCGCATGGCCTTTGACCCACACGAACTTGACGTTGTGTCTGCTTTCCACAGCCAGATAGCGCTTCCACAGCTCGGGATTGGCTTTCCCTTTGAAATCCTTTAAAACCCAACTGTCCAGCCACCCTTTTGTGACCGAGTTAATAACGTAAGTAGAATCGCTGTATACGGTCACGTCGGCGTCTTTCCATGTTATGGCTTCCAGCCCTACGATAACCGCAAGCAGTTCCATTCTGTTATTGGTGGTTTCTGCAAATCCCTCCGAGAGCTCCTTCTCGTAGTCGCCGCAGCGGAGTATCACCCCATATCCTCCCGGACCGGGATTTCCACTGCACGCGCCGTCAGTAAAGAGTTGAATGGGAGGGTGTTTCTTGTCCATACGCTACTGGAGAGAGTCTCCTCTCATACTGTCGTATCTCCTGCGGTTATTGCACACGTCGATCGCCATATAGATGGCCGTTACAAGGGAAGCGGGGTTGGCGGCAATCTTGCCTGCAATGTCGTATCCGGTACCGTGGTCCGGAGAAGTTCTCACGAATGGAAGGCCGGCGGTGAAATTGACACCCTTGTCAAATGCCAGAGCCTTGAAAGGAATAAGACCCTGATCGTGGTACATAGCCAAAACGGCGTCGAACTTAAACTGCATATGAGCCCCGAAGAAACCGTCCGGAGAATAAGGACCGAAAGCAAGAATATTCTCCTGGTTCGCAGTCTCGATCGCCGGGTTGATAATCTCTATCTCCTCATTTCCCAGCGATCCGCCGTCGCCTGAGTGTGGATTCAGTCCCAGAACCGCAATCTTGGGCTTTACAACCGCAAAGTCTCTCATAAGAGAATCGTTCATCAGCCGTAATTTTCTGAGAATGAGCTCCTGAGACAGGGTGGAAGGTACTTTTGAAATAGGGATGTGGTTGGTACAGATACCCACCTTCATCGAATCTGCGCACAGAAGCATCAAGCCGTCTTCAGCACCGCTCTCCTTGACAAGATATTCTGTGTGCCCGGCATACTTGAAACCTGCTTCTATGATAGTGTGCTTGTTGATAGGACCGGTAACCAGGGCGTCTATGTTGCCCTCTTTCAGGTCCTTGACGGCCGCTTCAAGTGAAGCGATGGCTCCTTTTGCGCCGTCCAGAGTAGGCTGTCCGGGCTCCACCGCTAGATTGTCCGGGACGCAGTTGATTATGTTGAGGCGTTTGCTTCTGGCATCCGCCGCTGAATTGATGACGTTGGTGTTTATCTGGTCAGTATCGGGAATCTGTTTCCTGTACTGTCCGAAAAGTCTTGAAGAACCGTAGAGAATGGGAACGCATATTTCCGCCATTCTCGGGTCGGACATAGCCTTGATAATTACTTCATACCCAATACCGTTTGAATCTCCCTGTGTAATTCCGATTACTATTTTTTGTGCCATGGACTGTATGCTATTTTCCTCAAAGATACTAAATTTGCTAAGATGAACAATATCCTTGACAACGAAATAAAATTCCTCCCCGGAGTGGGTCCCAGACGGGCTGACCTTCTGGCGAAGGAGTTGAATATCCATACCTTCAGGGATATGATGTACACTTTCCCTTTCAGGTACGTCGACAGATCGAGATTCTATGCAGTCCGCGATATCGACGGAACCGGCGTTTACGTTCAGCTGAGGGGCGTGATACGCAGTGTCAAAGAGGTCGGGGCGGCAAGGGCAAAGAGGTTGATCGCCACATTCTCCGATGATACCGGAACAGTGGATCTGATCTTCTTCAAAGGGATCAAATGGGTTTCCGAGAAGCTGAAGGCCGGTTCTGAATACGTGGTGTTCGGAAAGCCGAGTTTCTATAACGGCTCCTACAATTTTGTCCATCCGGAGGTGGATTCCATAGACGCCGAGATGAACAGGACTTCCTCCATGATAGGTATTTATTCCAGCACCGAGAAGCTTCAGAATGCCGGCATTACCAATAAGGTGTTCTCCAAATTGCAGATGAACCTTTCGAAGCTCTGCGCCGGAAAGATTCAGGAGACTATGCCGCAATATATTCTCAAGGCGAAGAGTCTGTGTCCGCTCCCGGAAGCTCTGTTCAACATACACTTTCCTCAGAATATTCACGCTCTGTATGCTGCTCAGAGGCGTTTGAAATACGAAGAACTGTTTCTCCTCCAGCTCTCCCTTCTCAAGCAGAAGTGTGTGAGAATGAGAGAGAATGAGGGTGTGGTCTTCAAAAAAGTCGGGGACAATTTCAATTATACGTACGATCACCTCTCTTTTCCTCTGACCGGAGCCCAGAAACGGGTTCTGAAAGAGATAAGGGCGGACGTGGTGAGCGGAAAGCAGATGAACCGTCTGCTTCAGGGAGATGTGGGAAGCGGCAAGACTTTGGTTGCCATTCTCTCTGCGCTTCAGGCTATTGACAACGGATACCAGGCCTGTATAATGGCTCCGACCGAAGTCCTGGCCCAGCAGCATTTCGGAAGCGTTTCCAAATTTGTGGATACTGAGAAAATCCGGGTCGCTTTGCTTACCGGAAGCACCAAACCTAAGGAGAAGAAGGAGATATACGAGAGGCTGGAGAATGGTACCATAGACCTTGTAATCGGTACCCACGCCCTGATCGAGGACAAAGTGAGATTCTCCTCGTTGGGTCTGGCCGTCATAGACGAGCAGCACCGTTTCGGAGTCGAGCAGAGATCCAGATTGTGGTCAAAATCCAGAATCGTCCCTCATATTCTCGTAATGACGGCGACTCCGATTCCGCGAACTCTCGCCATGACTCTCTACGGAGATCTGGATGTCTCCGTGATAGACGAGCTCCCTCCGGGAAGAAAACCGGTGGTGACTACTCAGGTGACTGAAAGCAAGCGTCAGGCTGTCTATGATTTTATGCGCAAGGAGATTGATTCGGGGCGTCAGGTTTTCGTGGTCTATCCGCTTATAAAAGAGTCTGAAAAACTTGATTATGAGAATCTGGAAGCGGGTTATGACGCAATCAAGGAAGAATTCAAAGCTCCGCAGTATATCGTGGCGGTTGTCCACGGGAAACAGACCAACGAGAACAAAGCCCACGATATGAAACTGTTTGCAGAAGGGAGGGCACACATTCTGGTGGCCACCTCCGTAATTGAGGTGGGAGTCGATGTCCCTAATGCATCCGTGATGGTGATAGAGAGTGCGGAAAGATTCGGTTTGAGCCAGTTGCATCAGCTTCGCGGAAGAGTGGGCAGGGGAGCGGAGAAATCTTACTGTATTCTGATGACCGGCAATAAACTCAGCAGTGAATCCAAAGAGAGAATTGCGATGATGTGTCAGACAACCGACGGTTTTGAACTGGCGGAGGCCGATCTGAAAATGCGCGGTCCCGGAGATTTTGAGGGGACAAGACAGAGCGGACTAGCCATCGACCTGCACATTGCAAATCTCGTGAAAGATTCTCCGATGCTGGAAGAAGCCAGGAAAGATGCCCAGGCGATCCTGGATTCCGATCCTGAATTGAAGAACCCTGAGAATACCTTGCTGGTTCGCAGTCTTCAAGGGGTAGAAGTTGATTTTAAAGATTATTCAAAGATATCATAATGAAATACATAGGCGCACATGTCTCAGCTTCGGGAGGAGTGGAAAACGCTCCTTTGAATGCTCACGAAATCGGGGCTACCGGCTTCGCACTCTTTACCAAAAATCAGAA
>JAFSTD010000046.1 GCA_017450655.1 Bacteroidales bacterium
GCGAGAAGAATCAGAGGCCCCGCCAGATCCGGATTATGGGTCAGATCGGCTTCAAAAGGGATGCATACCGAGCGGTTTGCCTGGAAGAAGCAGTCGTTCTGGCTTCCCGTTTCATAGTTGTAACACCCGATATCGGCCCCGCAGGCCTCGAAGGTATCCATTATCAGAGAATCGGCCTGAAGAGAATCGTACTGCAGATTCTCCACTCCTGATTCTCCGGCCAGAACCCCGGCTACCAGCCACAGCGCGGCAGCGCTCCAGTCAGTTTCAACAGAGTAGTCGCATCCCCGGTAACTCTGATTGCCGGCAAATTCTATTTCGAAAAGGTCTCCGTTCTCATTGTAATTCTCGATGGTGATTCCAAAGGAATTGAGAATCGAAAGGGTCATCAGAATGTACGGCAAACTGGTAGGATTGGTAATCGTAATCGTATGATACTCTTTACAGTATGGAAGGGCGAACAGGAGTCCTGAAATCATCTGAGAGCCCTTGTCTCCCTTGAAGGAGAACTCTCCTCCGGTCAGTTTCCCTTTTACCTTTGCCGGCAGATAGTTACGGCGGGTATATGAGACGTGAAGTCCGTGTCTCTTCAACTCTTCGGAATGTTCGTTGAAGCGGCGTTCCAGAAGGGTTTTCTCCCCCGTTACGGTAATCGTCTCATCGCTCAGTCCGGCCAGAGAGATGCAGATATGGGCTAGAAGTCCCGATTCTCCTGCATTTAAATAATTATCCCTGACTCTGAGCCCGTCTGACTGAATGTTCTGATGTCCGACGATTACAATCTGTCCCTTCCCCGTGTCTGCTGTTACGTCCGCAAAGAGTTGCCGGGCTACATCCACGGCATTTGTTACGTCATCGCAGAAATCGATGTTGGTAAGAATGCTCTTTTTCCCGTTGGTTAGCGAGGCGGCAATGATGGCTCTGATTGCAAGGCTCTTTGAAGAGGGAACGAAGATTTTTCCTATTTCGCGTTTCTCGCTCTCCGGGAGCAAATCGTAGAAAGTAAGCTGTCCTTTTGCCGTAGAATAGTCACGGAGAGTGGTCGCAAACATAAACGGAGCCCCTTTGGCATACGATTCCCTGCGGGATTCCGTACCGGCTTCTCCCATCGCAAAAGCAATCAGGGTCTCGGGGGCGTAAGTGTCGTAGAGTTTCAGAACACGCTTAGCTTCCGCAGGATGATGTGCCGTAGTGACGATCTTGACGATGTCCGCCCCCAGAGAATAGCATTTCTTGGCTATTTTATTGAGGTCTGCGGTGGAAGGTGTTCCGAATTTATTGTGGTAGGCGATGATGACCTTGCAACGATAGTTCCATGCAAGATGGGTGAGCCATGTGAGCTCTTTCTGATTGAAATCGTAAGGGATTGTGATGTAGTCTGTCCCGAGGACGATAGCCTTGGCCAGCAGTGTTGCAGCCTTTTCGGTCTCGGCGGCGATGAACGCCTCTTCCTCTTCCTCGTCAATCAGGTAGGTTGTTATTATCTCGCTCTGCTTATTCTGGAAGAACTGTTTCAAATCATTCTCTTCGAAGGGAAGCAGGTCAAGGCGCAACTCGATAGCATCATTTCTGAAGAATCGGTTCATTGCGACGCAATAATCGAGAGAATGTTCTCCGAGACTATAACAGATCTTTGACATCGAAGAATGAATCGTTTATGTCGCTTGTGCGGATAGACAATAACTGGACGTCACCGACAGCGGCCGGGACTACGAATACCGCCAGATCCCCTTCACGTTTTTTGTCGTTGAGAAGCGCGCTTACAAGCGCTTTGGTATTCTCGATTTCAGGCAGCACTAGACCTGCCGAGAGAAAGTCCTCCAGCAGCGTCTTTGGCAGTTCGGCAGGTGTGATACCGTATTTCACGCCGAGTTTTGCAGCCAGAATAATTCCGGTAGCCACAGCTTCGCCGTGTGAGATCTCCCATCCGGAAGCCGATTCTATGGCGTGGGCGAAAGTATGCCCCAGGTTGAGCACTTTTCTGTATCCCTGCTCATTGTAGTCGAGATCCACGATGTCGCTTTTGATTCTGATTGCGGTCTTGATGGAGAAGTCGTCCACGAACTGCCCCTCTTTCAGCAGTCGGATGAGGCGTGCATAATTCTCGCTGTCTCCGATTATGAAGATTTTGAGCATTTCAAAAATGCCGCAGTTCAACTCCCTGCCGTCGAGGGTTCTGATGAATTCGGGATTGATGTACACGAATTCCGGATTGCCGAAAGTGCCGGCTGCATTCTTAATGTCAGATACGTTTACGGCGGTTTTTCCACCGATGGCCGCGTCAATCTGAGCGAGCAGCGTGGTAGGGATCAAGCCGTATTCTACACCTCTTTTATATATTGATGCCACGAACCCCGTAAGGTCGGTAGTCACTCCTCCTCCTATGCCCAGCAGGAAGCAGTTTCGGGAAGCTTTTTGCTCAAGCAGCCTGTTAATGACGGACTCGGCCCCCTTGAAAGACTTCGTCTCCTCATTGGCTTCAATGACAATCTTTCTGTAAGGGAAAAGGTGGCCGTAAAGGCGTTCTACGTTACTGTCTATGATTGCATAGACCTCCTTTCCATCAACCAACCCGTTGAAGGAAGCGGTGTCCGGTCCGAAAATAATTTTATTCCAAAAACTCATCTTAGGCAAAATTAGCAAATATATCGTGCAAAACAGCAAGGGACTTCACGTTGATATTGATTCCCAGGTGGTATGAGAGGTATTCTATCATCTTGACGGAGAATGCGTTTCTGACGCTTCCCGACAGTTGCAGCTTCATCGCCTCTTCAAACGGGGACGTCAGGAATTTGTGCAGCACATACGAGAGTTCGGCTGAAAAAGTGTCGTCCAAAGTTTTGGCATAGGCATCGTCAGGGATGAAGTTCTCAGTAGTTATCTGAAAGAGCGGACTGCTTTCGGAGTAGTTGCTCTGAGGGTGAAAACCCATCTTCGAGCAGAACCCTACAAGAAACCACGGGTGGAAATTAGCTACGCTTCCTTCGGTATCGTTCAGGAGGCGGATTGCGTCGCAAAGCCAGTTGAACAGATGCTCATCCATACTGATTTCGTAAAGACTCCGATAGAGCAATTCGCTGATAAACAGTGCAATCGAGCTCTTTACGGGGTCGCTTCGTAGGGCGGACAGGCTGTATATCGGAGAATATTCTTTCAAATAATGCAGCTCGCTTTTCGGATTTGCCTGGACCACAGCTTCGAGAATGCTCAGGCTGTGAAAATTGGCCAGCATTGCGCTCTTTTTCTTCCCCAGTCCCTTGATGAAAAAACCGCACCTGCCCACAGAAGAATCTATGGCATTCACTATCATCCCGGAGTCAGAATACTTGGTGAGATGAAGTACTATCAGCTGCGATTTCCGGTTAAGTGGCATAAGAATTTGTCTACTGCTTTTCCTCTGTGAGAAATGGCGTTTTTCTCCGTTAACGAGAGCATCGCCATGGTTCTGTCCATCCCTTCGGGAATGAATACCGGGTCGTAACCGAATCCCAGTTCTCCCTGTGGCTCAAATGAAATGTGCCCCTCGCAGGTCCCTTCAAAAACAAGCATTTCTCCCTGACATACGTAAGCGATGTCGCAGACAAACCGGGCGGTTCTTTGCTCGAACGGCACTCCTTCCATCTCCCGGAGAATTTTTTTAACATTCTCTACCGGATTTTTCGGTTCCCCCGCATAGCGGGCGGTGTACACACCAGGGGCCCCGTTCAGATAATCGACGCAAAGACCGGTGTCGTCCGCGAAACAGTCCTGGTGGAATTTGTCCCAAACGAAGGAAGCTTTTTCCATGGCATTATCTTTGATGGTGAAATGTGTCTCCGGAATATCCTCGTCATACCCGAGGTCGGAAGGGAGAATAAGCTTAAAATCAGGACCTAATATTCTTTGTACTTCAATAAGTTTATTTCTGTTGCAAGTTGCAAAAATCAGAGTCATATTTTTAGCATTTATTCTTCAAAGATAGAAACAAAAGGTTATTTTTGTATTGATAACAATTATTGAAATGAAGAGAATTTTATTGTCATTTGCCCTCCTTGTGACCGCGCTCTCGATGAATGCGCAGTCAGCCAATTTTCAGATAGGCAAAGGACTGGATATTCAGAACAGCATTCTGAGTCAATTGTCGGCATACTACGTGGACACCATCAATTTCGAGAAGCTTCTTTCAACCGGTGTTAACGCCATGCTCGAATCCCTGGATCCATATACTGTCTATTATCCTGAAGAGAATGAGGAAGACATAGAGATGATGACTACCGGTAAATACGGCGGAATAGGCGCTATGGTCAAGAAGCGTGTCGGCGGCGGAGTGATTATTTCTCAGCCTTACCCGAATACACCTGCAGTCAAAGCCGGCCTGGCCCCTGGCGACACTATTTTCTGCATTGACGGTAAGTATGTTTATGACGAAGATTCCGAAGCCAGCTCCAACAGAATGAAGGGAATCCCGGGTACTGACGTAGTTTTCAAAATTGTAAAAGGCGGTTCAAAAGATACTACCGAAGTTGTGGTTACCCGTGAGAAGATATACCGCTCCAGCCTCCAGTATTACGGGATGCTGAGAGATTCCATCGGATACATATATATGACCGGCTTTACCGAGCATCTGTCAGACGAAGTCCGTGAAGCCGTTCAGAATTTGAAAAAGCAGGGGGCAAAACGTCTCGTCCTCGATTTGAGAGGCAACGGAGGAGGTCTTCTGTCAGAGGCAATAGACATAGTCTCGCTGTTCGTCCCGAAAGGAACTCTCGTGGTTTCACAGAAAGGCAAGAATCCATCAGTGAACCGTGAAGAATACACCCGCAAATCTCCTATGGATACTGAAATTCCACTGTTGATAATGGTAGACTCAGGGAGCGCCTCGGCTTCTGAAATCGTGGCCGGAGCCATCCAGGATCTTGACAGGGGAATGATCGGAGGCAAGCGTACTTTCGGAAAAGGCCTCGTTCAGTCAATTCACCCGACATCTTTCAACGGAAGCGTCAAGCTGACGACTGCCAAGTACTACACCCCGAGCGGTCGTTGCGTTCAGGCGATTGACTATTCTCACCGCAATGAAGACGGCAGCGTGGGCGCCATTCCTGATTCTCTGACTCACGAGTTCAGGACGAAAAACGGCAGAATCGTCAAAGACGGAGGTGGTATCACTCCGGATTATGAGCAGGCGGCGCCTTCTTTGGGAAGAACGGCAGTTTCTCTCATCTACAATGACATTCTCGGCAATTATGCTTTGAAATACAGAATAGAACACCCGGCAATTGCATCTCCGGCCGATTTTAAGCTTACCGATGCAGAGTATGAGGATTTCATCGCCTATGCGAAAAACCAGGAATTTGACTATCGCAGCGGAGTTCAGGCAGAGTTGAACGCACTTGTGTCGGTAGCAAAATATGACGGAGTTTACGATGAGTGCAAAGAGTTGATAGACGCTCTCATTGCCAGAGCGGACGTCAGCAAGGAGAAGATTCTCCAGGACAGAAAAGAAGAAATAAGACCGCTTCTCGAAGAGGAGATAGTGGCCAGATATTATTATGACGCAGGAGCTGCCGTAGTCGGTCTCAAATATGATGAGCAGCTATACAAGGTCCTCGATAAATGGAACAATTTTTAATTCAATAAGTTATGAAAAAGACAGCAAAATTACTAATCGGTACTCTGCTGGCAGTTACTGCATTGCTGAGTATCCAGAGTTGCGGCAAAGGGCTTGCAGGGATGTATCTCTATCAAATCGGTCTTGGTGGCATTGCTTATCAGGGAGAAGAAGGCGAGATAGCTTACCTTATGCTCTACAATGAACTTGACGAACTGTTTTCTGACAGAACTTGGAATAAAAAGGAAAATCAGGATGCTCTCCTTCAAAAACTCACCAGCATTTTCAACAGATACGATCACGGCCTTCTGCAAGGCTCGATTATTCTGAGCCAGTCAGATGACGGTGGAAATGTGTATACCCCTGTCCATACGTGGACGCTTTATTTCGGGGATAAACCTATCAGTTAACCAGCTCGAAGTCAAGAATCTTTTGCTCGAGATTGGCACGGATGACCTTCACTCTCACTTTATCACCGAGGGTGAAGGTTTTCTTTGTGGCCTTGCCTACAAGTTTGTAAGTATCTTCGTCGAAAGTGAAGTAGTCGGAAGTAATCTCCTTGACTGAGACCATTCCCTCGATTTTGGTAGGCTCGATTTCAACGTACATACCCCATTCGGTTACACCGCTGACAGTGCCGTCAAACACTTGACCGATCTTGTCCTGCATAAACTCTACAAGCTTGTATTTGATGCTGGCTCTTTCGGCTTCGGTAGCCAGTTGTTCTCTTTCCGATGAATGTTTGCAATATGTTTCGAACGCCTCCTTATTCTGAGAAGGGGCTCCGTCCATATACATAGAGAGCAGCCTGTGCACCATCATGTCCGGATAACGGCGGATCGGGCTGGTGAAGTGGGTGTAATATTGGAAGGCAAGCCCGTAGTGCCCCACGTTGTCGGTACTGTAGCAAGCGCGTGCCATCGCCCTGAGGGCCAGCATCTGCAAAGCATTCTCTTCAGGCTTGTCTTTTGCCTCTGCAAACAGGTTGGAGAGCGCTTTTGAGATTTGTTTGGTATTCTCGGTAGGACCCATGTCATGACCGAAATTCTTCGCAAATCTGCGGAGACTGTCCAGTTTCTCTGCAACCGGAGCCTCATGCACGCGGTACACGAATGTCGGCTTCTTGATCGGAAGCATCCTGGTGACGTATTCTGCGACGTTCCGGTTGGCCAAAAGCATGAACTCCTCAATGAGCCAGTTGCTCTCTACGCTGATTTTCTGATGGACGTTGACCGGCTTTCCCGTCTCATCCACCTCAACTTTCATCTCCGGGCGTTCGAAGTTGATGGCACCTTTCTCGAAGCGTTTCTTCCTCAGCGCTGTGGCTATTTCGTTCAACTTCCCAATCTCGTTGGCCAGCGGACCTTCGTGATTCATTATGATATCCTGGGCCTGTTCGTAGTCCAGGCGATAATCGGAATTGATGATTGTCCTCCCGAACCAGCGGTTGAAAACGGAGCCGTTGTCATCTATCTCAAATACAGCTGAGAAGCAGAGTTTCTCTACGTGAGGACGGAGAGAACAGAGTTTGTTGGACAGATTCTCCGGGAGCATGGGAATCGTGCGGTCTACGAGATAGACCGAAGTTGCTCTTTCATAAGCCTCTTTGTCTACCGGGTCGCCGGGTCTGACATAGAATGTAACGTCTGCAATGTGCACTCCCACCTCGTAATGGCCGTTTTCCAATTCTCTGTAGGAAATGGCATCGTCGAAATCCTTGGCAGCGGAAGGGTCAATGGTGAATGTGGTGATGCCGGTAAAATCCTTTCTTTTCTTTCTTTCCGAGGCTGAGATTTTATCCGAAATCTTGTTGGCGGCATTCTCCACATCCGTCTCGAAGCGGTACGGAAGACCGAATTCGGCAAGAATCGCGTGCATTTCGGTATTGTTGTCCCCCGGCTTGCCAAGGACATCCACAATCTTACCTACCGGCTCAGAGCTGCCACGAGGCCAGGAAGTGACGACAACGGCCACTTTCACTCCGTTTGCAGCCTGTTTGCCGCCGATGGTAGGCAGCTGTTCCCCCGCCTTAAGGGGAATTTTTATGTCATAAGGCATCCGGCTGCTCTCAATGATAGCCCAGACCTGATTTCCTCTAACGCTCAGTACTCCGATATGTGGTTTGTCGCTTCTTGCAATGATGGCGATAATCTCTCCTTCGGACTTCTTTCCCTCTTTTTTCCTCTCTGACATCGCCACTTTTACGGTATCTCCGTTAAGTGCACCGTGCATCTTGGAATACGGGATAAAAATGTCATCCTCAACCCCCTCCGCAGTTACAAAACCGAAGCCGTCACGAGCCATGGAAAGGACTCCGACGACTTGCTGAACACTCTTGCTCCTTCGCTCACTGATTCTTACGCTTTTTCTTTTCTTGGGAGCCTTTATTCCTCTTTTCTTATTCACTTTTTTAGCCATATTTTATGTAACTTTGCCGGATATTGATTGATACAAAAATAACTAAAAATATGGACAAGAAAGTACTATTAATGATTCTTGATGGCTGGGGCGAAGGAAAGCATGATCACAGCAACGCCATCTATACAACGGGCACTCCGAATATCGATGCTCTTCGTGCAAAATACCCGTTCTCACACCTGAAAGCCTGTGGAGAAGACGTAGGTCTTCCGGACGGTCAGATGGGTAATTCCGAAGTGGGTCACCTGAACATCGGAGCAGGCCGCATCGTTTATCAGGATTTGGTCAAAATCAACAGGGCTTGCGCTTCACATTCTCTTCTCGAGAATAAGGAGATAGCGGCCGTTTTCAAATATGTGCAGGAGAAGGACTGCGCCCTCCATTTCTTCGGGCTCTGTTCGCATGGCGGAGTACACAGTTCACTCAATCATCTGTTTGAGTTCCTGAACGTGGCAGCTCAGTGCGGACTGAAGAAAGTGTACGTTCACTGCTTTATGGATGGCCGTGACACAGACCCTAAGAGCGGAAAGGGCTTCGTAGAGGAGCTTGAGCAGAAACTTGCTGCCAGTACCGGCAAGATTGCTTCAGTCATCGGCCGTTACTACATTATGGACCGTGACAAGAGATGGGAGAGAATCAAGGAAGGTTATGACCTGGTTGTAAACGGGAAAGGCACCAAGGCTACTTCTGCAGTGGATGCTATTCAGGCTTCTTACGACGAAGGAGTCACCGACGAGTTCATCAAGCCTATATGCATAGTTGACAAGAATGGGGCTCCTGTAGGAAAGGTTCAGGAAGGCGATGCGGTCATATTCTACAATTTCAGAAATGACCGTGCCCGTGAGATTACCACCGTTCTTACCCAGCAGGATATGCCCGAGGCAGGTATGCACACAATTCCTTTGTATTACTGCTGTCTGACTCCTTACGATGACAAGTTCACCGGCTTACACATTCTCTTCGACAAGGAGAATGTTCAGAAGACGATAGGTGAGGTGGTAAGTAAGGCCGGCAAGACACAGCTCAGAATCGCAGAAACCGAGAAATATGCGCACGTGACATTCTTCTTCAACGGTGGCCGTGAGACGGAATTTCCTAACGAGGACAGAATTCTGATTGCTTCCCCTAAGGTTGCGACGTATGATTTACAGCCTGAAATGAGCGCATTGCTGGTGAAAGACGCCTTGATCAAGGATCTGAACACAGGCAAGCACGATATGGTCATTCTCAATTTCGCCAACGGTGATATGGTGGGACATACCGGAGTGTATGACGCTATATGCAAGGCGGTAAGAGTGATTGACAATTGTGTGGGCGAAGTCGTTGATGTGGCTCGCAAGAATGGTTACAGCGTACTCATCACCGCTGACCACGGCAATGCCGACTATGCGGTCAATCCTGACGGGACACCTAACACCGCCCACTCTCTGAACGAAGTGCAGTTCATCGTTGTGGATGATGACGTGAAGAGCGTAAAGGACGGTCGACTTGCTGACATAGCCCCTACGATGCTGACCCTTCTCGGTATCCCGCAGCCGGCAGAAATGACGGGAGAATCACTAATTTCATTCTAACCGTTTATGGGAAAATTCGTACACCTGCACGTCCACACCCAGTATTCTATACTGGATGGAGCCGCGTCCATCCCCAAGTTGTTTGAAGCAGCTGAAGCTGACGGTCAGACAGCCCTGGCAATCACGGACCACGGCAACATGTTCGGTGTAAAGGAATTTTTCAAATATGCCAAGAAGCACCCTGCCGTAAAGCCGATTATCGGCAGCGAGGTCTATGTGGCCCGCAGCGGAGACCGCTTTACCAGAAACAATAAGGAAGAGCAGAGTTCATACCACCTGATTCTCCTTGCCAAGAATATGCAAGGCTATCGCAATTTGGTGAAACTTAGCTCTTTGTCATACATAGAAGGTTTCTATTTCAAGCCTCGTATCGATCACGAGCTGCTTGAAAAGTATCACGAAGGGCTTATTTGCAGCTCTGCATGTCTTGCAGGTGAGGTGGCCCGCAACATCTATCACCAGAATTTCGAAGAGGCCGAAAAGAGAATCCAGTTCTACAAGAATCTTTTCGGAGACGACTACTATCTCGAAGTGATGCGTCATGAGACCGACGTTCCGGGAGCGGACAATACAGTGTTCGCCAAGCAGCAGATGGTCAATGAGAAAATATTTGAGTACGCCCAGAAGTACGGCATCAAGGTCATTGCTACCAATGATGTCCACTTCGTGAAGAAAGAGGACGGCCCTGCTCACGACCGCCTGATATGCCTTACTACCAACGAGAATTACGACGAGCCTCTTCGTCTAAGGTACACCCAGCAGGAGTATCTCAAGACTCAGGAGGAGATGTCTCAGATTTTCAGTGACCACCCGGAGGTGATAACCAATACCCTGGAAGTGGCCGACAAGATAGAGTCATATTCCATCGATTCGGATCCTATTCTCCCTCATTTCGATATCCCTGCGCAGTATACGGATTCTGACGATTACCTGAGAGCTTTGGCTTACAAAGGAGCGAAAGAGCGTTACGGAGAAGAGTTGTCGGAAGAGACTACCGGCAGAATAGATTTCGAACTCGCGACGATAAAGAAGATGGGATTCCCGGATTATTTTCTAATCGTGCAGGATTTTATAGCGGCTGCCCGGAAAATGGGAGTCTGGGTAGGCCCGGGACGAGGCAGCGCAGCCGGAAGCGTGGTGGCTTATTGTCTGGGTATTACCAATATAGATCCTTTGAAATATGATTTGCTGTTTGAGCGTTTCCTCAATCCGGACCGTATCAACATGCCCGATATAGACATTGACTTTGACGATGAAGGGCGTGCTGAGGTGTACCGTTACGTGGAGGACAAATATGGCAAGGATCATATCTCTCACGTGGCTACGTTCGGTACGATGAAGGCCAAACAGGCTATCAAGGACGTCGCCAGAATTCATCAGGTACCTCTTGCCGAGAGCGACCGTCTCTCCAAAATGATTCCTGAAAGGAGCTGGGAGGTGGTTGAGAAGAATGAAAAAGGAGAATCTTACGCCAAGACGGTGGACCCTACCATTCAGAACTGTCTTAAATATGTCCCCGAGTTCTCTCAGGCTTACAAAGACGGTGAAGAGATTGTCAAGGAGACTATCAACTATGCAAGCGAGTTGGAGGGAAGTATCAGACAGACCGGCGTACACGCATGCGCTACGATTATCGGACGCGAGGACCTGACCAATTTCATCCCGCTCTGTACGGTTAAGGACAAGGATGCTCCGAAGGGTTCAGACGACACTATGCTCGTATCTCAGTTCGAGGGTTCTTTCATCGAAGACGTGGGAATGCTCAAGATGGACTTCCTTGGGCTGAGCACACTTTCCATCATGAAAGAGTGTGTCAATAATATCAAGCAGACTCACGGGATTGACATAGATATCGACAGAATTCCGATTGACGACAAGGAGACTTTCGAGCTCTTCAGCAGAGGTGACACAATTGCCGTTTTCCAGTTTGAATCGGCGGGCATGCAAAAGTGGCTCAAGGAACTGAAACCTTCCCGCTTCGAGGACTTGATTGCGATGAACGCCCTGTACAGACCGGGCCCTATGGACTTTATTCCGAGTTTCGTAGCCCGCAAGCAAGGTCGCGAGAAGATAACTTACGATCTTCCTGAAATGGAAGACATTCTCAAAGATACCTACGGAGTTACCGTATATCAGGAGCAGGTGATGCTGCTCTCCCGCAAGCTTGCCAACTTCACCCCGGGTGAAGCCGACACTCTTCGTAAAGCGATGGGCAAGAAGAAGCTGGACGTGCTGATGGGTCTTCACGACAAATACATGGACGGCGGTAAGGCCAACGGTCATTCAGAAGATATTCTTACCAAGATATGGGATCAGTGGGTGAAGTTCGCTTCGTATGCTTTCAATAAATCACACGCCACCTGTTATGCGTGGATCGGTTATCAGACGGCATATCTGAAGGCTCATTACCCTGCGGAGTTCCTGGCTGCAAACCTTTCCCGCAATCTGGATGACATCAAGGAGATAATCAAGCTGATGGATGACTGCAAGCATCTGGGTATTTCCGTGCTCGGTCCGGACGTAAATGAGAGCAATACCGAGTTTACGGTGAACAAAAAAGGCAATATCCGTTTCGGTATGGCGGGTATCAAAGGAGTCGGCCCGAGCGTGGTCAATTCCATTATCGCCGTAAGGGAAAAAGACGGTCCTTTCAAGGATATATACGATTTCGTGGAGAGAGTCCCTTTGATGTCTATCAACCGGAAGGTTATGGAAAGTTTTGCCGCGGCTGGGGCTTTTGACGGATTCTCCGATATTACGAGGGCGCAATTCTTCGTTGCCGATGTCAAAGGAGAATCTTTCATAGATGCTCTCCTCAGATACGCCAACAAATACCATAACGATTCTCTGAACCAGGCTGCCAGCCTGTTCGGGAATGCGGAAGAGATGAAGCCTATCAGGCCTGAATTCCCGGTTGTGAGTTCTTTCGACCAGATGGAATTGCTCAGACGCGAGAAGGAGGTTGTCGGAATGTATCTGAGTTCGCATCCTCTTGACAAATTCAGTTTTGAAGTTGATAATCTGGCAGACACGAGAGTCGATGAACTTTCCGGGATAGAGATGAGCCTTTCTTCCATAGCAAATGACAAGAAAGCCCGGAAGACGTTCATTGTGGCTGCATACATTTCTGCCGTAGAACACGGCGTTACCAGAAATAACAAGCCGATGGCAAAGGTGACCATCGAAGATTACTCGGGCAGCTATACCTATGCCCGTTTCGGAAAAGACTATGAAGATTTTCTGCAGTATGACCAGGTGAACACCCCTGTACTGATGCTCTTTACCATTGAGAAACGTTTCGGAAAAGATGAAGCTACTGCAAGATACGATTTGAAACTCAAGAAGATGATGCTTCTTGCCAATGCCGGAGAGCAGTTACTCAAAGAATTCATCGTCGTGGTTCCTCTTGAAAAAATCAATGAGAATTTCATCAAAAGCCTCGAGAAGCAGTGCAAGAAGAATAAGGGCAATCTGAGGCTGTACTTCAGGATAGTGGATTCGGAGGACAACATGCAAGTGTTGTTATTCTCAAAGAGTTATCACATAACCCCGAGTCCGGAATTTCTAAGTTACCTGAGGGAAAACGGCTTGTCTTACGGGGTATCGAAAGACTCTTTCGGAAGTCAGGCGAACAAATAGAGTTTGTCGCTCCGGCGAAGCTTGAAGTTTTTCTCAGAAATCGGAATTGAACACAAATCTCCCTTTACCGCTTTTTGAACCGGTTTGAGATCTACGCGAATCTCATTTACCGTCATTTCCATTACGCCTGTGGTAGGACCGCTGATAATGACGCTGTCTCCGACAGAGAGTTCGCCAGTCTCTATGAGGACCTCAGCCACGGAAAGCTTGTCGAAGAAGTTTGTGATTTTTCCCACGTAGGTCTTGGTCTTTGTGGCTTTATTGCCATAAACTTCGCTCCACTGTCCGAGTCTGGCTCCCATATAATATCCGTCCCAGAAGCCTCGGTTGAAGACGGTCTCGAGTCGCCTCTTCAATTCTACGGCGTATTCGGGAGTGAACCTTCCTTCAAGGACTGCGTCCGCTCCGTCTCTGTAGGCCCGTGAGACAGTTTTTACGTATTCGCTTGAACGGGCTCTTCCCTCAATCTTGAGGACGGAAACGCCGGCGTCAATAATCTTGTCAAGAAATTCTATTGTGCACAAGTCCTTCGGGGACATAATGTACTTGTTGTCGATGAGCAATTGATTTCCGGTCTCAAGGTCGGTAACTTCGTACCCTCTCCGGCACAATTGGTAGCAACTGCCTCTGTTGGCCGAAGCATTGTATTCGTGAAGAGAGAGGTAGCATTTCCCTGAAATGGCCATACAAAGTGCTCCGTGGCAGAATATCTCTATTTCAACCGGTTTTCCGGACGGGCCGCAGATATGTTCTTTATCGATAATTTCCTTTATTGCCTTTACCTGTACCAGAGTCAATTCTCTGGCAAGTACAATCACGTCGGCCCACTGTGCATAAAACTTGAGAGCCTCGGCGTTTGATACGCTCAGTTGTGTGGAGATATGCACTTCCACTCCGATGGAACGGGCGTATTGAATGGCGGCCATGTCGGAAGCGATTACGGCAGTGATTCCTGCGGCTTTAGCAGCGTCCATAGCCTCTTTCATAGCATCCAGATCCTCGTCGTAAAGGACAATGTTCAGGGTAAGGTAGCTCTTCACTCCGTTCTCCTTGCAGATCCTGCATACTTCGGCGAGGTCCTCGGGGGCAAAATTGTTTGCAGAATGTGAACGCATATTGAGCTTCCCGACTCCGAAGTAAACGGAATTGGCGCCTCCCTGAATGGCGGCGTGCAGACACTCGAAATTGCCCGCAGGGGCCATTATTTCAATACTCTGTATCATCAGTTTTCTCTGTACGTAAGCATGTTTGCAAAAGCGGCAAGAATCTCCAGCTGTTTAGAATCAAGTCCGCAGCCGGCGACAGCTTCCATCGCCCTCTTCTCGAAATACTCTATCTGCTCAATTGCCTTCTCTTTGATACCCAGAGCGTTGTAAATCTCAAAAACTCCGTTGAACTTCTCCTGAGAATAATCGTCTTTTTTCAGAAGGAGCTTGTTCAAAGCGGCGCGCTGGCTTTCATCGGCAATCTGCATGCATTTTGTCAGAAGCCACGTCTTCTTGTTGGTGGCTATGTCGTTGCCGATTTTCTTTCCGAACTTGGATGTGTTCCCGTATGTATCGAGGAAGTCATCTGTAATCTGAAAAGCAATACCGAGCAGATATCCGTACTTGTAGATAGCTTCGCAGATTTCTTTCGGAGCGTCTGCCATAAGGGCTCCCATCTTCGCCGAGCAGGCTATCAGCACGGCAGTTTTCAGCCCTATCATGTTGAGATATTCTTCCATCGATATGAGCGGAAGATTCTCAAAATCCATGTCGTATTGTTGACCTTCGCAGACCTCTTCTGCCGTTTTCGTGAAGAGGGAGAATACCTCCTCGTGATTTGCGCCGTTGAAGGATGAGAGATATTTGAAAGCGAGCACGCTCATAGTGTCTCCCGACAAAATCGCAATGTTGTCGTTCCATTTCTTGTGAACGGTCGGCATCTTTCTGCGGGTGTCGGCTTTGTCCATAATGTCATCGTGTATGAGGGTGAAATTGTGGAACACCTCGATAGCCAAAGCTGCATTGAGAATGCTCTTGTCTATCTCTTTATCAAACAAATTGAAGACGGTCAGGCAGAGTCTCGGACGAATCCTCTTTCCCCCTATCGAGATGATGTATTCTATGGGTTGATAGAGATTGTGAGGCTCCTTGTCGATGCTGAGACTGTTTATTGCATTTTCGACAATCTTGTCCAATTCATCCTGTGTGTACATAGTCATTGCGATTTCATGGCAAAGGTAACCCATTTTGCTGAAATTGCTATCTTTGTCCCGATGGAAAAAAGAGTGGCAACGGTCGTAAAGCACACGGGCAGTCATTATTTGCTGAGTGAACTGCCTGAGTGGAATGTGTTCCCCGCTGTGATGAGAGGTGTAATCCGTCTGAAAAAAGGAAGCCTCACAAATCCGGTCGCGGTGGGAGACAAGGTCGAGTACACTCGGGAGGGGGATATTGCGACCATTGAAACGATTCTCCCCCGCAAGAATTACATCATCCGCCGTTCCACCAATCTTTCCAAGGAGAGCCACATCATCGCTGCCAATCTTGACAGGGTGTTTCTCGTTATCTCGATGGTCCTGCCAGAACCGAAGCTGCCGTTTATTGACAGATTCTTAGTTACTTGCGAGGCTTATGGAGTCCCGGTGACGATAGTCATCAACAAGACGGATCTGGAGTACCTTGACGGGTATAAAGAATCGGTGGAGTGGTTCAAGTCCATTTATCAGGGGGCCGGCTATGAGATTATGGAAGTGTCCGCTCTTAGGGGAGACGAGATTGACACTCTCCGGGACAAGTGCAAAGAGAGAGTGTCCCTATTCTCAGGAGTCAGCGGTGTGGGAAAATCCTCCCTGATCAAGGCAATCGCTCCGGAACTGACCAACATCAAGACCGGCGAGATTTCAATGGCGCACCTTCAAGGCAAGCACACAACCACTTTTTACGAAATGCACCCTCTTTCTACCGGAGGGTTTATCATAGATGCGCCAGGCATACGCGGCTTTGGCCTCATCGATCTTGAAAAAGAGAGCCTCAGCACTTACTTCCCTGAAATGCTCCGCGTCATGGATGACTGCCGTTTCAAGCCTTGCACTCACACTCACGAGCCGGGCTGCGCAGTCAAGAAAGGAGTTGAAGATGGAATTATCTCTGCCGAAAGGTACAATTCCTATCTGAGTATGCTTGAGGACGAGAATAAATACCGCAAGTAGGCCAACAAAATGTTCAAAACCTGTTGGTAAGTGCAAAATTTTTCCTATCATTGCAACCCGCAAAAAAGCGGTATGAAAATATAAATCAAAGATTTACAACTATTTAATGCCAACAATTCAACAATTAGTTCGCAAGGGTCGCGAGGTTATCGTAGAGAAAAGCAAATCTCGCGCACTGGATGCATGTCCTCAAAGACGTGGTGTTTGCGTACGTGTTTACACAACAACACCTAAGAAACCTAACTCAGCAATGCGTAAGGTTGCCCGCGTACGTCTCACCAATCAGAAAGAGGTCAATGCATACATCCCGGGTGAAGGTCACAACCTCCAGGAGCACAGCATCGTGCTTGTACGTGGCGGTCGTGTGAAAGATTTACCTGGTGTACGTTATCACATCCTTAGAGGTGCATTGGATACAGCTGGCGTAGAGGGACGTACTCAAAGTCGTTCTCTTTATGGAGCCAAGAGACCAAAAGCCGCTAAGAAGTAATTTTTTTATCAACATTTAATTAATTGTAGAAATGAGAAAAACGAAGC
>JAFSTD010000047.1 GCA_017450655.1 Bacteroidales bacterium
ATGCGTGACGAGGCTAAGGCAAACGAGGCTGCAGATAAAGCAAAGAAGGACCTTGTCGACAAGATCAACGGTGCTGACGCAATGGTATTCCAGAGTGAGAAGAACCTTAAAGAATACGGCGACAAGATTCCTGCAGACAAGAAGGGCGCTATCGATTCTGCACTCGCAGACTTGAAAGCTGCTTACAAGAATGCCAAAGACGAGTATGACGCAGGCCGTACTCCTGACACCGCAGCTCTCGACAAAGCAAGCGATGCTTTGAACAACGCTTGGCACGCAGCATCTGAGGATATGGCAAAGGCTGCTCAGGCTGCCGGAGCAAATCCTGGTGCCAGTGCAGGTCCTAATCCTGGCGCAAGCCAGGGCCCTCAAGGCGACCAGGGCGCCCCTGAGGATGTGGACTACGAAGAGGTCAAATAGAATTGATTGCCCTTTGGCATTAACGAATAAATGATTAGCTTTGTATAAGGCTAATCATTTTTTTTATGAAGAAAGCTTCAGTATTGTTGCTCGCTTTGAGCTTTATAGCCAATATCTGTTTCGCTCAGGAAGTACAGAAGCCAAGGATAGCTGTAATAGCTACAGGAGGTACTATAGCAGGCGTAGGAGCAACGTCCACCGGTCCCGGTTACACTTCAGCCCAGGTCGCTGTGAGCTCCCTTCTGGAGAATATGCCGCAGTTGTATTCTATAGCCGACATCATTCCCATTCAGCTGAGTCAGGTTGCAAGTCAGAATATGGATTTCGGGGTGTTGATGCGCCTTGCCTGGGCAATTGACTCTTTGTTTACTTACGGTAACGTGGACGGTGTCGTGGTAACTCACGGCTCCGACACCATAGAGGAGTCCGCTTATTTCCTCAACCTTACGGTTCATCACAGCAATCCCGTAGTTATGGTAGGCTCCATGAGGCCTTCTACCAGTCTGAGCCCTGACGGCCCTATGAATCTGTACAACGCAATCTCGCTGGCCAGCAATCCTCAGGCATATGCAAAAGGGGTTATGGTGATGTTCAACGATTACATTCTCAGTGCTGATGATGTCACCAAAACGAATACGGTCAACGTCGATGCCCTTGAGTGCCCCAATTACGGACCGCTGGGCGTTATGAGAGACGGCAAGCCTCTTTTCTTCAGATCACCACTTACCAGACACACTTATATATCTGAATTTGATATAAAAACTTTGCCTGAATCGCTCCCTCTGGTTGACATAGTTAGTTCATACGTAGGGGCCGACGATGCGGTCATCAGGACTCTGGTGGCTCTTGGTGACAAAGGTATCGTCATCAGCGGCGTAGGCCACGGCAATGCTACCAGCGCAATAATCAATTATGCTTCCCAGGCAGTGAAAGGTCCAAATCCGATACCTGTGGTTCGCGCGTCGCGCGTTTTGAGAGGCGGTGTTACCACCGATTTGGAGGACTCCTTCGAAGGGGAGATTCCAAGCTGGTACAAGTCGCCTCAGAAATCCAGGATACTGCTTATGCTGGCATTGACCAAAACCAATGATATCGCTAAGATAACTGAGTATTTTATAGAGTATTAACTAAACTGATATATGGAAAAAACTAAGAAAAAACTGGCGCTGCACTGGCAGATTCTTATCGGAATCGGTCTTGGCGCTGTAGTTGGAATTGTACTGTGCCGTTTCACCCCTTATGAGACATGGTCACCGTACATCAAGTGGGCGGGAGACATGGTCCTCCGTGCGCTGAAGATGATCGTCATTCCTCTTGTGTTCTCATCAATCGCTCTCGGTGTGGCGAATATGGGAGACTCGGCTTCTCTGGGTAGAATTGCGGGAAAGACGTTCGCCTATTACATCTGTACGACACTCATTGCGGCAGCCATAGGTCTTACACTCGTAAATACAATCAAACCGGGTGTCGGAGCTCAGCTCAACCTTACTGAAGAGGTGTCAAATCTGGGTACGCAGGGTTCGATTATGGACACCATCGTCAACATTATCCCTGCAAACATTTTTGAGTCGCTGAGTACGGGGCATCTGCTTTCAATCATCTTCTTCGCCATTCTGTTCGGATTCTTCATCACCAAAGTGGAGGTCAAGCAACAGACTACCCTCAAAGACATTTTCCAGGCTATCTACGACGTGATAATGAAGATAACGTTCTTCATCATCAAGCTTGCGCCGTACGGCGTATTCTCGATAGTCTGCTGCGTAGTCGGCAAGCAGGCAAACGACCCTGCAGCCCTCGCCAGCATAGCAAAGAGTCTGGGAGTCTTCGTCTTGACAATTTGGGCAGGTCTGCTCATCCAGTTCCTGGTAGTTCTTCCGACCTGCGTAAAGACCCTGGCAAAATGTTCTCCTTGGAAGCATATGTCAAAGATGTCGACGATGTTGCTTACGGCATTCTCCACCTGTTCATCAGGAGCCGCTCTGCCTATCAACATTCGTGACACTCAGGAGAAATGCGGCGTGTCCAACAAGATTGCAAGTTTCACACTTCCGCTCGGAAGTACGATCAATATGAACGGTACGGCTCTCTACGAGTGCGTGACTGCGATTTTCATCGCTCAGGTATATGGAATCAATCTTCCGTTGAGCTCGCAGATCATCATCGTGTTCACTGCTCTTCTTGCCGCCATCGGCGCTGCGGGTATCCCTATGGCCGGAATGGTGATGCTGACAATCGTCCTTAACGTAGTTGGTTTGCCTCTCGAGGGTATCGGTCTGGTGCTTGCCGTTGAGCAGCTCTGCGATATGCCGAGAACAATGGTTAACTGCTACGGCGACAGCTGCGGCGCAATAATCATCGCCAAGAGTGAAGGGGAGACCCTTACCGTGGATGACTGATGCCGGAAGGCAAAATAAAAAGAGGTTCAGATTTCTCTGGACCTCTTTTTTTCTCTTATTTCAGTTGATGAAATGTCGATTGTAGGTGCATCTATAAGATGGAGCTTCAACCTCTTGCAGGCTGTTTTCACCCGGTATCCCGGACGCGGATACACCCATATCTCATATTTGTCCAGTATCTCCCTGGAGTTGTACCAGTTCTCCAGACCTTTCACGTTGTCTGCACCCATCACCAAAACCTGCTGCCATCCGGGCATAGACTCCGAGATGTGATTGAGGGTGTTGATGGTATAATAAGGAGGGTCGAGACGGAACTCCGTGTCAAGGACCTCGACGTTCAGTCCAAGCCTTCTGATGTCATCTCTGACCGCTTCGAGCCGTTTTTTTGCGGAATCTTCCAGACCGTCCTTGAAGGGGCTCTGAGGCGATACCACAATGGCTACGCGGTCAAACGAGCCGCAGTCGCACAGGTAACGCAGAATGGTCACGTGCCCGATGTGGAGGGGGTTGAAGGTCCCGAAATATAGTGCCTGACGCTTCATCAGAATATTGGAAGATTCTCCGCCTCTTTCAGGCAGGTTTCAAGATCGTCGTTTACGAGAATTCTGTCAAAGAGGGGAGCGTAGGCCAATTCTTCTTCTGCCTTTGCTATTCTCTTGGCTATGGATTCTTCAGAATCGGTCCCGCGCCTTACCAGACGCTCTCTGAGCACCTCGATTGAAGGGGCCTTAATGAAGACCGACAGGGCTTTCCTGCCGAAAATCTTCTTCAGGTTTACGCCTCCCTTGACGTCAACGTCGAAGATGATGATATGGCCGGCCTTCCAGATTCTCTCGGTTTCCGATTTCAAGGTGCCGTAATAGACTCCGTCATACACCTCTTCGTATTCTACGAAAGCGTTATCGGCAATTTTGGCCTCGAACTCTTCCTTAGTCAGAAAGTAGTATTCTTTGCCATTCTGTTCCTGGCCGCGGGGCGCTCTGCTGGTAGCCGAAACAGAGAGTTCCAGCTCCGGATATTTTGACATAAGGTGGTTTACGACAGTACTTTTACCCGATCCTGACGGCGCTGAAAAAATAACGACTTTCTTTCGCATAACTTTATTCTCCTGTTTCTTCATAATTTGCATTCTCCCAGTCCTGTCCGACATTTGGCATCAAACGCCGCACCGCTTTCTTGTGATAGAAGAAGCGGCTTGCTATCACGCGGACAACGGTGTAGGTAGGAATTCCCGCAAGCATTCCGGCGATACCTCCGATATGTGCCGCGATGAGAATAACGATGAATATCTCAAGCGGTCTGGCGTGAATGCTCGTAGAATATATGAGAGGCTGGTAGAGGATATTGTCCACCAGCTGGGCGCTGAGCATAATTGCCAGCACGATGATGGCGAAAACCCAGATGTTTACGTCCAGCCCGATTCCAAGTCCGAGCTTGAGAATCACGCACAGGCTGACTCCGAGGATTTCTCCGATCAGCGGTCCCAGGTAAGGGACTATGTTGAGCAGACCGGCTATGAAGGCGATACCTATTGCGTATCCGAAACCTATTCTCGCTATGAGGAAGAGCCCCAGAAAATCCACAAGCGCAACTCCGAACATCTCTATGATAAGTCCTACGAAGTAGCGGGAGAGCAGTTTTTCGATGTCTCTGATAGCTTCGCAGACTGAATTTTCAATCTTGTCGGGGGTAAGTGCCGCGATTATTTTCGTGAAGAGCCGCTCATCCTTGATGAAGAAGAACGAGATGAACAGCACGGCGAAAGTACCCACCGCAATGCCGG
>JAFSTD010000048.1 GCA_017450655.1 Bacteroidales bacterium
CTGGTTCACTTTATCGGCAAAGACAATATCGTGTTCCACTGCATCGTATTCCCTTCAATGCTGAAGGCTTACGGCGGCTACATTCTCCCGGACAATGTTCCGGCAAACGAATTCTTGAACCTGGAGGGAGACAAGATTTCCACCTCGCGCAACTGGGCAGTCTGGCTGCACGAGTACCTTGAGGATTTTCCGGGACAGCAGGATTCTTTGAGATACGTTCTCTGCGCGAACGCTCCCGAGACCAAAGACAACGATTTTACTTGGAAAGATTTCCAGACACGTCACAACAGCGAGCTGGTTGCAATCTTCGGAAACTTCGTGAACAGAGCCGTGGTTCTGACCCACAAGTATTTCGACGGCAAGGTTCCGGCCAATGCCAAACCTGAAGAGACAGATGCTCAGACTTTGGCCCAGATACCTGAGTTGAAGGCTACCATAGAGGAGTGCATAGAGAATTACAAATTCCGCGAGGCGCTCTTTGCAGCGATGAATATGGCCAGACTCGGCAACAAATATCTGACTGAGACTGAGCCGTGGAAAGTGGCTAAAACCGATATGGACCGTACGGCATCCATTCTGAATACCTCGCTCCAGATATGCGCTTCACTTGCTGTCGCTTTCGCTCCGTTCCTGCCGTTCTCGGTTGCAAAACTCAATAAGATTTTGAATGTACGGCAACTTGATTGGGACAGCCTTGGAAAAGCGGAAATATTGCCTGTCGGACATCAGCTGAATCCTGCGGAACTTCTGTTTGCCAGAATCGAGGATGAACAGATAGATGCACAGATAAACAAACTGAACGCCACAAAAGAGGCCAATGCAAACTCTGCAGCCCCTAAAGCCGACGTTGCTCCGGGCAAGGAGGAGTGTACCTTCGAGGAATTCGAGAAGATGGATATCCGTACCGCTACGGTCCTTGAGGCGGAGCGCGTTCCGAAGACCGACAAGCTTCTCCACCTGAAGATAGATACCGGTTTGGACGTACGCGAGATAGTGTCGGGAATTGCCCAGTATTACACTCCGGAGGAGATGGTAGGTAAGCAGATTTGCATTCTCGCCAACCTCAAGCCTCGCGTTATCAAGGGCATCGAGTCAAAGGGTATGATTCTGATGGCGAAGCAGCCTGACGGGACGATGAAGGTGGTCAATCCGGAAGAGGCTCTGGCTAACGGAGCGGTGGTCGGATAGGCTCGCTTTTTAGGAGAAAAAAAGTTATATTTGTAGAACAATAGAAACATCAGCGATTATATTAACTTACAACAAATTAAAAGCTTTTAACTATGGCTAGTGAAGACAAAAAAGTAGAAGTGAATGCCGAGAAGATGAAGGCATTGCAGGCTACGCTCTCAAAGATTGAGAAGGATTTTGGAAAGGGAACAATTATGACTCTGGGAGATCAGCCGGATATGGAAGTTTCTACAATCGCTTCCGGTTCCATTGCTCTGGATCACGCCCTCGGAATCGGCGGATACCCTCGGGGCAGAGTGATCGAGATTTTTGGACCTGAGTCAAGTGGTAAGACGACGCTGGCGATTCACGCTATTGCCGAGGCTCAAAAGCAAGGCGGAATTGCGGCAATCATCGACGCAGAACACGCATTTGACCGTTCTTATGCCAAGAACTTGGGCGTTAACGTGGATACCCTGCTCATTTCTCAGCCGGACAACGGCGAGCAGGCTCTCGAAATAGCAGACAATTTGATTCGCAGCGGCGCTATCGACATCATCGTGATAGACTCTGTAGCAGCTCTTACTCCGAAGGCTGAAATTGAAGGTGAGATGGGCGACAGCAAGATGGGTCTTCAGGCTCGTCTGATGAGCCAGGCGCTCCGCAAACTCACTGCAAATATTTCGCGTACGAATACCTGCTGCATTTTCATAAACCAGTTGCGCGAGAAGATTGGCGTTCTGTTCGGCAACCCTGAGACTACCACCGGTGGTAACGCGTTGAAATTCTACGCTTCCGTCAGAATAGACGTTCGTCGCGTCACACAGATTAAGGACGGTGAAGAGGCTACCGGTAACCGCACCCGTGTCAAGATAGTGAAGAATAAGGTTGCGCCTCCTTTCCGTAAGGCGGAATTCGATATCGTCTTCGGAGAAGGAATCTCCAGAATAGGAGAGATCGTCGATTTGGGAGTTGATCTGGACATCATCCACAAGAGTGGAAGCTGGTTCAGCTACAACGACACCAAACTGGCTCAGGGACGTGATGCAGTGAAGAAATTGCTTTCAGACAACCCTGCCCTGGCTGAAGAGATAGAAGGCGTAATCAGAGAAAAATTGAAAGAAGTAAAAGATTAAAACATGGAGACAGTTCTTAGCGGAATCCGTTCAACAGGACATTTGCACCTGGGAAATTATTTTGGAGCACTTCGCAATTTCGTGAAGATGCAGAATGATTACAATTGCTTTTTCTTTATAGCGGATTTGCATTCTCTGACCACCCATCCGCATCCCGATGATTTTCACGCAAGCGTCAAGATCATTCTCTCCGAATATCTTGCAGCCGGCCTTGACCCTGACAAATGCGCTTTGTTCATACAGAGCGACATCCCTGAAGTCAGCGAGCTGTACGTGCTGCTGAATATGCTTGCATACAAGGGCGAGATGGAGCGTACCGCCTCCTTTAAAGATAAGGTCCGTCTGAATCCGGAGAATGTGAATACAGGTTTGCTTACCTATCCGGTCTTGATGGCTGCGGACATTTTGGTCCACAGAGCCAATTACGTCCCGGTTGGAAAAGATCAGGAGCAGCATTTGGAAATCACCAGAGTACTTGCCCGCAGGTTCAACAGTATGTACGGGTGTGATGTCTTCCCTGAGCCGCAGTCCTTCAAATTCGGATCAGGCCCTATCAAAGTTCCCGGTCTGGACGGAAACGGCAAGATGGGCAAGAGCGAAGGAAACGGTATCTACCTCTATGATGATGAGCAGACAATCACCAAAAAGGTGATGAGAGCCGTTACCGACAGTGGCCCTACGGAGCCGAACAGCGAGAAGCCTGTAGTTATCGAGAATTTGTTTACACTTCTCAAGCTCGTTTCAGAACCTTCGACCGTTGAGTATTTCAACGAGAAGTGGAATGACTGTTCAATCCGTTACGGAGACTTGAAGAAACAGCTGGCAGCTGACATATGCAAAGTAACTCTTCCTATCAGGGAAAAGATAGACGCTATTTACAATGACGATGCATACCTGCATAGAGTAACCTCTGAAGGAAGGGACAAGGCCAGAGCGTCGGCTTCTGCGACATTGGCCCTGGCCAAGAAGGCCGTGGGCTTCAGAACCTTCTGAGAATGAAGGAGCCTCTCATAGGGAAAACACTCAGCGAACTTGAATTGCTTTGTGAGCGGGAGGGGTTCGCTAAGTATGTGTCCAGACAGCTGGCTTCCTGGTTGTATGACAAGCGGGTGCAGGATATTGACGGCATGAGCAATATTTCCAAGGCCGCCCGTGAAATTCTCAAAGAGAAGTACTGCGTCGGAATAATTGCCCCAGAACAGGTCATCACTTCAGTGGACGGGACGAAGAAGTATGCATTCCCGACCGATTCAGCTCCGCTTCTGGAGAATGGCCGGCACCGTCTTATAGAGGCGGTGATGATTCCGGATGAAGACAGAGCCACTCTGTGCGTCTCTTCTCAGGTTGGTTGTAAAATGGGATGCAAATTCTGCATGACAGGTCGCCAGCACTTTCACGGAAACCTTACGGCGGCCGAGATTCTTTCGCAGTTTTTGAGCATCGACGAGTCGGCAGTTTTGACAAATGCCGTTTTTATGGGAATGGGGGAGCCGCTGGACAATTGGCCAGAAGTTTCCAAGGCGATAGAGATCCTGACTGCAGACTGGGGTTTCGGCTGGAGTCCAAAGAGAATTACGCTGTCGACGATAGGCGTTTTGCCGAATCTGAAGCAGTTCCTTGACAACACCAAGTGTCACCTGGCCATCAGTATCCACAATCCGTTCCCGGCGGAACGTTTGGAGCTGATGCCGGTGCAGAAAAAATATGATATAACGGAGGTGGTGGCTTTGTTGAAGCAGTATGACTTCTCCGGGCAGCGTCGAGTCAGTTTCGAGTACACAATGTTCAGCGGAGTCAATGACACGAAGCGTCATGCCGACGGCCTTGTGCACCTCCTGAGGGGTCTGGAGTGCAGAGTGAACCTGATCAGATTCCATAAGATACCTGACAGCCCTCTGGAAACTTCTCCGGACGAGATAATTGAACTGTTCCGGGCGCGGCTCAATGCTGCGGGACTTTTGACTACCGTGAGAGCCTCCAGGGGCGAAGACATTCTTGCAGCCTGCGGAATGCTTGCGGGCAAGAATTTAGAGAATTAGAATATTTATTATGAAACGACTGCTCACAGCGACGTTGATCCTTTTGATGGCCTTTCCGCTTTTTGCCCAGAGGCCTAAGGTGGGATTGGTGTTGTGCGGAGGAGGAGCCAAAGGTGCCGGACATATCGGAGTGCTCAAGGTGTTGGAGGAATATGACATTCCGATAGATTACGTCGTGGGTACCAGTATGGGAGCCATTATTGGAGGTCTCTATGCCATAGGCTACACTCCTGCAGAGATGGATTCCCTGATGATGTGCTAGGACTGGGACTACCTGATGAGAGGGGGTATAGACCGCAGACAGCTTTCATATGAGACCAAGATGATCGATGACAAATTGATTTTCACAGTCCCTTTCAAGATTAATCCCGACAATACTTTCTCTCCGGAAGATCGGAGTGAATGGCGCCCCGAGAACTCGGGCAAGTTCCTGCCGACATCATTCTTCAGCGGTCAGAATATCTTCACTCTGTTGTCTGACTGTACGACAGGTTATCACAATTATACAGACTTCAACGAACTGCCTATCCCATTCGCTTGTGTAGGCGTGGATATCGTAAAAGCCGAAGAAGTCGAGTTTCACGAGGGAATTCTTCCTTTGGCGATCAGGGCTTCCATGGCTATCCCCGGAGTATTCGCTCCGGTTGAGATAGGAGATCAGGTTTTTATTGACGGAGGTTTCCGCAACAACTATCCCGTAGATGTGGCCCGCAGGATGGGTGCTGACATAATAATCGGTGTGAAACTCGGGTATAACGATTCCATATATGTGGATTACGGCAATCCTATCGATCTGGCAGAATCTGTAATCTCTGTTACGACTACATATAAGACTGCGGCTGGTATTGAGGACACCGATATCCTGATTACTCCTACCGTAGGCGGTTACGGCGTCATGAGTTTCGGCACGGATGCCCTGCGCAAATTGATCGATTATGGAGAGGAGGGTGCCAGGGAGAATGCCGATCAGTTGCTTGCTCTCAAGCAGAAGCTTGGCAATTCTACCCGGAAATACAATCCTTCCAAGTTGATCAAGGATTCTCTGGTATTGACTTCGGTAACATATAACGGTATTTCCGCAGATGAAGCGAAAGTGTTGGGAAGAGTCTTCAAAGTCAGGACAGGAGAGATGATTCCGAAGAGTGACATCTCTCAGGCCATTCAGAAGTATTATGCCACAAATGCCTATTCTTCAGTATCTTATGTCCTGGAGAACGATATATCTCCATACAATCTGGTGATCAATTGCGTCAAGAAAATGTCCAACCAGATCGGAGTAGGCGTAAGGGCTGACACTGAAGAGGTGATCTCGGCCCTGTTCGATTTGAGAATGAATTATATGGCCCTCTACGGCCCGAAATTCTCCCTTACTGCCAGAATCAGTCAGAATTATGCTGTCAATGCTACTTACACTTACAAGACCAAGCATGCTTTTGAAGTCAATATGACGGCCGGCATTCGTAACTACAAGGCGAACATAGCGGAGAACAGATGGAAAAGTAACCTTGCATTCCTGCAGCACAACGTGGGTTTGAATTTCAGTACGAGCAATTACCGGAATTTCGCTTTCAGAGTGGGTGCGGAGGTGGATTACTACAAATACAATCACGCCGCCTTGAACTACGACAGATATATCCCTGATTGCTATGACCTGGATCTGACCAGAGACGGATTCCTGCATCTGGATGCGGGATTCGGCTTTGACAATCTCGATAACAAGAGTTTTGCAAAGAAGGGAACGTTTTTGGAGATAGGATACTCTGACTACTTTGACCTTTACAGTCTGGACAATCTGTTTTCAACGTCGTACATCAATCTGGAACAGTATATTACTGTGGGCAGGAGCGCTACATCCACTTTCATACCGTTCATGAAGGGAAGGGCGGTGTTCGGAGAGAATATTCCTATGATATATATGAACATGCTTGGAGGCAATCAGGAGGGTCGTTATCTGGAGCATCAGATGTCTGTATTCGGCCTGAACGCTCCTTACGCTTTTGAGAAATTCTTCGTAGCTGCCGGTCTGGATTTCAGACAGCAGATAGCGGCAAAGCATTATTTGTCATTGGGCGGAAACTATGTTACTTGGGGGAATACCCTTGAAAGCACATTGACGAACAAAGGCTTCTGGGGTGTGAGATTCAGGTATGCCTATCAGCTTGGCTATTTCCCGATTGCCGCCAACGTGCAGTGGTCGACATATACGCGGAAGGCCGGTTTCTACCTGAGCGTGGGGTACTGGTTCTAAGATGGACAGGCAGAAGGTCATAGACAGAATGAGGAAGCTTTGCAGCGCGAGGGAGTACTGCAAAAGCGATATCCGGAAGAAGATTGCGGCCATTGCAGACGATGAGGTTGACGGGGAAGAGATCATAGAGTCTCTGATAAAGGACAAATACCTTGACGAGACCAGATATGCGAAGGCTTTCGTGAATGACAAAGCCCTTTTGCAGGGCTGGGGTGAGACGAAGATCAGATATGCACTTGGCGCGAAGAAGATTGACAGAGAGATAATAGGCGAGGCATTGGGAACTCTTGACGGTGAGGCGGTTCTGGATAAGATGTCTTCAGTCTTGAAGAATAAGTACAGGACAATCAAGGGAACCGAAGAGGAGAAGTTTGCGAAACTTTATAGATTTGCTGCCGGCAGAGGTTACTCTTACGAAAACATAAAAAAGATATATGATATCATCAGAACAGATAAAAGAGATTAAACAACGGTTAGAGACGTTGGGGAGGTTTCTTTGACATTGATGCCAAAAGAGCGGCCTTGTCTGAGAAGCAGAATCTGACGTTGGCCGAAGATTTCTGGAACGACCAGAAAAAGGCGGAATCGATTCTCAAGGAGATATCGTCCCTGAAGTATTGGGTCGGAGGATTGGATTCTCTGCAATCTTCTTTCAGCGACCTTGAAGTACTGGTCGGATTTGGCTCAGATGCAGAACAGGATGCGGAGCAGCTCTACTCTTCCATTCTCAAGAATTTGGAAGATATGGAATTCCGCAATATGCTCAGCGGCGAAGGAGACGGCCTCGGCGCTATTCTGACAATCAATTCCGGCGCCGGAGGTACCGAGAGCAATGACTGGAGCTCGATGCTTATGAGGATGTATATCCGATGGGCCGAGCGTAATGGCTATACGGTGAGAATCAGCGATATCCTCGAAGGAGACGAAGCCGGTATCAAGTCAGTTACCATGGAGATTGAGGGAGAATACGCTTTCGGTTATCTGAAAGCGGAAAGCGGCGTTCACAGACTGGTGAGAATATCCCCTTTCAATGCACAGGGCAAGCGGCAGACCACATTCTCATCTGTCTTTGTCTATCCTCTGGTTGATGATACGATCGAGATTGAAATCAATCCTGCAGATTTGGAATGGGATACTTACCGCTCGAGTGGCGCGGGAGGCCAGAACGTCAACAAAGTCGAGACCGGCGTACGCGTAAAGCATATTCCTACCGGAATAGTCGTAGAGAATACCGAAACCCGGTCGCAGCTGGACAACCGTCAGAATGCCCTCCGTATCCTTAAATCACATCTTTACGATCTGGAGCTGAAGAAGCGTCAGGAGAAACAGGCGGAGCTCGAGGGGCAGAAAAAGAGGATAGAGTGGGGCAGTCAGATCCGCAACTACGTCCTGCACCCTTACAAGATGGTGAAAGACCTCAGAACAGGCTATGAGACTGCTGACACTCAAGGTGTCCTCGATGGAGACATCAACGAGTTTATGAAATCATATTTAATGGAATTCGGAAACAATTAACTAATAAATAACTAATAGAAATGGAATTCAAATATCAAGAAATGTTCCCTCTTGGCGAATCGAAGACACAGTACCGTCTTCTGACTAAAGATTATGTTCAGGAGGTTGATTTCAACGGAGAAAAAGTGCTTAAAGTGGATCCTGAAGGATTGCGTTTTTTGGCCCGCCAAGCTATGCACGATGTCTCTTTCATGTTGCGTCCTGCTCACAACGAGATGGTGGCAAAGATTCTCAGTGATCCTGAATCCAGCGCCAATGACAAGGCTGTCGCCCTTACGATGTTGCTGAATGCCGGTGTTGCAGCCAAAGGACAGCTGCCATTCTGCCAGGATACCGGAACCGCTACCATCGTGGCTAAGAAAGGCCAGAAAGTATGGACCGGCGGCGGCGACGTGGAAGCTTTGTATCACGGTGTTTATGATACCTACACTACGGACAACCTTCGTTATTCTCAGACGGTTGCCCTGGATATGTACACTGAGAAGAACACAGGCAACAATCTTCCGGCACAGGTGGACATCTATGCTGTAGACGGTAATGAATACAACTTCCTGTTCGTTGCAAAGGGTGGCGGAAGCGCAAACAAGACCTATTTGTTCCAGGAGACAAAGGCTCTCCTCACTCCAGAGAAACTTGAGAAATTCTTGGTTGAAAAGATGAAGACTCTCGGAACGGCGGCATGTCCTCCTTATCACATCGCTTTCGTAATCGGCGGTACTTCTGCCGAGATGAACCTTAAGACCGTCAAGTTGGCTTCAGCCAAATACTATGACGAACTTCCTACTTCAGGAAATGAGCTGGGCAGAGCCTTCAGAGACTTGCAGATGGAAGCAACGCTTCTCAAGGCAGCTCAGAATCTGGGATTGGGCGCACAGTTCGGCGGCAAGGCTTTCGCTCACGATATCAGGGTCATCCGTCTCCCTCGTCACGGTGCTTCATGCCCGGTAGGAATGGGAGTCAGCTGCTCTGCAGACCGTAACGTGAAGGCCAAAATCAACAAGGACGGCATCTGGTTGGAGCAACTGGACACCAATCCGCTGAGGCTTGTTCCTAAAGAGTATTTGAACAGTAAGCATTCTTCAGGCGTAAGAATAGACTTGAACCGTCCTATGAAAGAAGTTTGCGCAGAACTGAGCAAATATCCGGTTTCTAC
>JAFSTD010000049.1 GCA_017450655.1 Bacteroidales bacterium
AAACTGTTATATCTAACTTGATCACCGCTAAACACGGTTTCTTTTACATTTGAAATAGTCTTTGATCCGTATACATAAAAGGTATCATCATTGGAGAAAGAAGTCTTTGGTGTTGCACCTTTTGTAGATGCACCTCCTTTCAGCAATGCAGTTTTCACGTCGAAACTGATACTCCTCTGAGATGTCTCAAGTTCTGAAATATGTACGCACCCCACGGTTAACAGCAGAGCCGAAATAGCTACACTTAGGTGTGATATACGTCTAAACATATCCTACGAAGATACTGTTTTTGAAAACAATATTATAATAAATATGTATCCTCAAAAAGCATACCAGTTTGTAAGATGTTGATTATCAGATCAATAGAGACGTTTGAAAAGCCGTTGTATAAAGGAAGGCAAAGAACTCTTTCGCTTAAATCTTCGGCTACAGGAGTGTTCTGCGGAAGAGCTTGATAGCAAGGAACATAGGATGTAAGGGGGTAAAAGTATTTTCGTGTTTCTATCCCTTCTGCCGACAACACACAGAATGCTTTGTCCCGCATCTGCCTGGTTGGGAACAACACAGGCATATAAGCATAATTTTCGGTCGTATTCTCTCTCTTTTTGAAGAATTGTATATAGCTTGGCAGCCGTTGTTTATAGCGGTCGGCCAGTATTCTCCGTTCCTCTATCAGAGAATCGATATGCCTTAAGTTGCAAAGTCCCATAGCTGCCTGGAACTCATTCATTTTGCCGTTTCCTCCGGCTGAGACGACGGTCTCGGTATCCCTGATGCCAAAATTCTTGTCATCGTTCAGCAGTTGTTGCAAGCGGTCGTCTCTGTAACATACTGCTCCTCCTTCAATGGTAGAGAATATTTTAGTGGCGTGAAAACTGAGAATGGAGGCATCTCCATAGTTAACAACCGGCAGTCCGCGGTACTTTACTCCGAATGCGTGCGCGGCATCGTAGATTATTTTTAACCGGTGTTTTTCGGCAATTCTCTCAATGCCTTCTATATCACATACATTGCCGTAGACGTGAACCGGAAGAATGGCGACAGTTTTATCGGTAATCAATTCTTCTATTCCTGCAGGGTCAAGAGTCCCGTCTTCCTGCAAGACATCGCAGAATACCGGAGTAAGACCTACTCTGTATATTGCGTGGGTGGTGGAAACGAAAGTAAACGGAGAGGTTATCACCTCACCTCCTTCGGGAAAATTGAAAACCCTCAGAATGGATTCCAGCGCCAGATGCCCGTGCGAAAAAAGGGTGACGTGAGGTACGCCAAGATATGATTCTAAAGCGGATTGCAGCTTTTCATGCTTCTGACCCATATTGGTGATAAAATGGGAATCCCAAAGATCTTTAATTTCATTGCAATACTCTTCAAAGGGAGGTAAAGATGCTCTGTTAACAGTAGTTTTCATAACTTGATCAGAATTGAATTACGAAATTTAGCAATAGTTCTGCGCAATTGGTAACAAGTCACTTTTATTTCGGACGGTTTCAGAAGAGATAGGTATTTGTGTTCGGTTATAAGGTCGTCAGAGTCGTACAGTCTCATTCTGAGATCTATCTCTTCAGAATAACGGCCGCCCGTCCAGTCGTCCAACGCTTTCAACATAAGTCGGTCTTTCTTCCTCTGAAGGATTCGTTCTTTCCCGTGATGGCTCCCGGTCCATGAGGCGGGCAATCCTTGTCGGTACAAGCCCATACAGTCCTTCAGAAACAGCATACCTCCGCGTAACGAACCTTGAATTTGCAGAGAATAGTCATTGTAAATGATTTCCCTCACCGGGGACTCTTCCATATAGCTCTCTGCGCGACACATCAGTGAGCATGTGGCGACGAAAGCTCCGCCGCCCAGAATGACTTTTTCAACCGGGATTACCGTATCCCGGATTGCAGGAGCTATGAAAGTGCGAAGCCCTTTTCTCCCTATTCTCAATACTGTATGCGCGCATATATCTACGTCGGGGTGATTCTCCATCGCCTCGACCTGCTTTTTGAGTTTGTCAGGATCTGTCCAGCAATCATCCCCCTCGCACAGCGCTACATATTTTCCTCGGATGTGCGGGTAAAGAATCTCTTTGGAGATTACGACCCCTTTGGACATCTGATTCTCTTTCTCGTAGAATGGAATAATGACGTCCGGATACTTTTCGGCGTATTCTGCAATAATTTGCGGTGTTCTGTCATCAGAAGCGTCGTCGTGTACCAGGACCTCGTAGTCAAAAGGGGCTTCCTGACGGATGAATCCTTCAAGAGCGTCCCCTATCCACTTCTCGTGATTATAGGTTAAACAGATTATGGTAACAACGACGTTATTCATCTATGAAAGAATATTGAGACAACATTCTGTAAAGCTGCTCCTCCGGGCAGAACATAATGGCGTCAATTATCGAAAGGTTGCTTACAAACGGATGCCAGAACTGCTTGTATGGTTCGGTCCGGCTGTTCAGGAACCGGAGCTTGATCCCGTGACCGGCAAAATCCTCAAAGCTGTAAAGAGCCTGCCCCCCGATAGCGTTCACATAGGTATCCGCTCCGGATCTTTTGCAAAAATCATATATTCTATCTTCCCTTTTCAGAAGGCAATTCCCCTCAAAATCGGAAGTAAAACCTATTTTGGTAGCAATCCCCAGATGTTTACAAACCTCTTTGATTGAGAATGAGAGGAATTCGCAGAGGTTAGTGTTCTCATAGGAAACAATCCTCTCGAACAACTCGTATCCCTCAGTAAAGAATGGGGCAGAGTGATAAGCCATTTTTATTGTCTTCAGCAGCTTGTCCCGGAAAGAAGGCTCCAGAAAGGTCTCTTTTATCAATCTGTTCTGGCTGGCATCATGAACGATGAGACCTATCCTCAAAGGCTGGCCGTTTACAAGGATATAGTTTCTTGTGATCCAGTGTTTCTTGATGTAAGCGTAATCATCCGCAATCAGGAACATGTCCGCACTGTCAATAAGTTGCCAATATGGGAAGTACGGTAGAAAATATGGCTGATTTGCGCTTAAAATCATAGGATGTCGCAGTATGGTAATATGGCGGTAGAGTCACTGTGGATTGTGGCTATTTTCCGGTCATCCCCGACATTTGTTACAGGGAGACTGGATGCTCTGAAAAAACCTGAGTCAAAGTAATCATCATCCACGCATAGCATCATACCGCAAATATAATCTTCGTATGTGGTTTCCTCCCAGACTGTAGGATACTTCTTTTGGGATATAAACGGCTGGATTACATATCCTTCCGACCGAGCAAGGATGCTTTTCCACTTTGCTTCATCAGTGAGAATGCCGGCGTATACCCCTTCGCTTTTTCCCAAAATGGCGGGCTTGATGATATAGCCGTTTTTATTCTCCATTGCCCGGCGGACAATCTCCGGAGAATTCTCACAGGTATAAGTAGGGATAGCATGCTCTCTCAGAAACTGCGTCTCATTCTCAGTCAGACATTCTCCAGTAAACCCGTCGTCGAACCACAGCGTCATAAACCTTTTGTCGTGAATCAAAAAAATGTTTCTGAAGTCACTGTACATCCCGAACTCCATCATAGAGTGGAGAGTCGATTCAGATAAAGACAAAATATCTTTCTGATTGAGAGCGCTTACCAGGAAGGTATCGCTCTGAGCCCATTCTGTTCTTGATCCCTCTACCTCGGTTATGTCCAGAATGTTTACGGTATAGCCGTGTGCCTCATAGAATTCTTTATACAAAGCTATTTCGCCTGTCTTGTCGGCGCTTTTGAAAACGAAGATACGCTTGCGGCAGCCGGTGATTTCAAGCATCTTAGACATCATTCTGTCAAAAGAATCTTCCCAATTTTCATTAGGGAAGCGGGACATAAACTTCTTGGCAAACAGATGTGAGAACTGTGACATAAAAATACCGTGAGCAAAGAAACGGGAAGTTATCTCACAGAGTTTTAAAGAATTGTCCTGTTCTACCAGGTAGTCCGGCCGGAACGTCCCGGCTTTGAAAGGATATCGGCTCTGTTCTTCGAGAATAGCGGTCTCTTTTTCTCCCAATGGCAGACAGTTCTTCCACGTTGTAACGAAATGAGAGATGCACTTCATCAAAATGCTGTGCAGCACACGCAACTCATCGCGGCGCGACGAAGAAATCACCATTGGCTTTTCGTGATACCAATGAAGATAGTATGATGCTAAGTCATTGTACACGCGTTATTCAAATAACTTGCTCTGATAGCCCAGGCACTGGAATCCATTTCTGTTTATCAAAGGAATCATCTCCTGGGATATGCCAAGCTGCATACGTACCCAGTAGCAGATGCTTGTGCTCATACCCAGAGTATCTGTGTAGGACATCATCTTGCGAATATTGGCAATACTCAACTCGCGGGAAGGTGCTGTTCGACCGCGTTGCTTTCTGTGGTCGGCATTTTCCGGCTGCAGGTAATCTTCGTAAAGCTTCTTCTCCAGCGCCTTGTCAAAATAACCCAGGTACTGACCGAGCATGGCTATGTTTTCAACACAGGCCGTCAGGAATTCCGGCTTGTAGTTGATGATTCCGGCCGCATGGAGCATATCAAAAAACTCCTTGATGTGATTGTCGGTAAGATAAGGGGTGAAAATAGGCTGCACCAGAGCAGAATTTGCAAGAATGCCATTATTCTGACACAGTTTCACGGCCTCCAATCTCTCTGAAATAGGGGCGGCAAAAGGCTCCAGAATGTCTCTGAATTCAGTAGGCATTATGGAGACGCTTGTATTGAACTGAACCTTTCCCTTAAGCTGCCTAAGCAGATCAAGAACAGTTTCTCCGTTATAAGAATATGTCAGATGTTTGACGCCGGCCTTGGAAGCAATGAACATTCTGGCTTTAGAATCAGGATTCTTTTTGAAATGCTCTATAAATTCGTGAAGAATGCTGTGCGCTATGCCGGTATACAGCGTGGCTTCCTGAAAAGCTTCCGTCTTTGGGGAGAAATAGTAATAGTGGGGGACATTCTCGCTGTTTTTCCCGTTTTTCTCCTCCAGCAGTTGTCTTACATAGAGACTGTAATTGTTTATCGCGACAAGGCTTTGCTCGTGCACCCCGTCGCTTACCAGACAATACTGACAGCCGACACCGCAACCCATCACAGGATTTATCTCGTATGTAAGAGTGGGACAGTGTCCGGTGTAATTATGAATTTCAGTTTTGATTGTGGCGGGGTCCATATCTTTCACTGCGTATTCCGTATGAGGAATCAGGGAACCATTGTTGAACCTTTGTATGAACAGTTTGGAACCCTCTTCAAGCCCCTTGACTGCCTCTTGAGAAGGCAACACCCGGAGATTTAAAGAGTCGAGATACTCTTTGTCAATTATTCTGGGGGAGAAATTCTTGAGGTTATATACGTTACTAGAATGTGAATATAAAGGGATATACTTTACTTTTTCCATACCCCAAAATTAAGAATAAAAGAAACAAACTGCTAAATATTTATTATTGACAATTAAGTATTATATTTGCAGGCTATTACTTAAGCGAAAGAAAAACAAATAAATAATACACATAAATGAAAAATTACACTACAGACAAAATTCGTAACGTCGTATTGCTTGGTAGCTCTCGTAGCGGTAAAACTACGCTGGCTGAGGCTATGTTGTTCGAAGGAAAAGTTATTGACCGTCGCGGTACGGTAGAGGCAAAAACCACCGTATCTGACAATACTGAAGTCGAGCAACTGTTCCAACGCTCGATTTATTCTACACCGCTATTTGCGGAATTTATGGATCACAAGCTGAACGTTATTGACACGGCAGGCGCAGATGATTTCGTCGAGGGAGTTATTCTCGGTTTGAACGTTTGTGACTCAGGCATTATGACAGTAAATGCCGGACAAGGCGTTGAGGTTGGTACCGAAATTCACGCTCGTTACGTTGAGCAATACAAAAAACCTATGCTGATTGCAGTTAACCAGCTCGAAACTGAAAAAGCCAACTGGGACAACACTCTTGACAGTTTGCATCAGGCTTTCGGTTCAAAAGCCGTTCCCGTTCAATTCCCTGTAAGCGTAGGTCTTGAATTCAACAGTTTTGTAGATGTATTGAAGATGAAGATGTACAAGTTCTCCGGCGAGGACGGTGCATGTCAAATTCTGGATATTCCTGCTGACCTGGCAGGCAAGGCAGAAGATATGAAGGCTGCTTTGATGGAGATGGCCGCTGAAAGCGACGAAGCTCTTATGGAGAAATATTTTGACCAGGGTGAGCTTTCAGAGGAAGAGGTTAGAAACGGCCTTAAAGTTGGTTTTGTCAATGGTGACTTCTATCCTGTATTCTGCTGCTCGGCAAAGAAAGATATGGGCGTTAAGCGCATCATGGAGTTCGTTACTGAGGTCGCTCCTGCACCTAAGGAAAGTGTTAATGACAAGACTTCTCTCTTCGTTTACAAGACAGCTTTGGAGCAACACCTCGGTGATGTTACTTACTTCAAGGTTGTTTCAGGTAAGATCACTGAAGGACAGGATTTTGTAAATATGAATAACGGAGGCAAAGAGCGCATCACTACCCTCTATGCCGTTGCAGGTAAGAAGAAAGAGAAAGTTACTGAACTGGTTGCCGGTGATCTTGGCTGTACGGTTAAGCTGAAAGCCGTTAAGACCAATCAGACTCTCAATCAGCCTGGTAATGAAAAGGTGGTCCCTCCTATCGAGTTCCCTCCTTCAAAATACCGTACGGCTATCAAAGCTTCCGATGAGAAAGACGACGAGAAGTTGGGAGAGGCTCTCAACCGTGCAGGCGCTGAAGACCCTACTCTTCGTATAGAATATTCTAAAGAGTTGCGTCAGACCATCATCAACGGTATGGGTGAGCAGCACATCAATATCCTTAAGTGGCACCTCAACAACGATTATAAGATTGAAATTGACTTGTTTGCCCCTAAGATTCCTTATCGTGAGACAATTACCAAAGTGGCTACTGCGGAATATACCCACAAGAAACAATCCGGCGGTGCAGGTCAGTACGGACGCGTTGTCCTTCTTATCGAGCCTATCGTAGAAGGTGTAGAGCCAACCGGCCGCTTCAAAATTGACGGCAAGGACACTCAGCTCACCATCAAGGGCAAGGAAGAAGCTGCTCTGGATTGGGGTGGAAAATTCGAGTTCTTCAACTGCGTGGTCGGTGGTGCCATCGATGCAGGCTTCATGCCGGCCATCAAGAAAGGTATCATGCAGAAGATGGAGGAAGGTCCTCTGACCGGTTCTTACGCTCGCGACATTCGCGTGTATATTTATGACGGTAAGATGCACCCGGTTGACTCTAAAGAGATCGCTTTCATCATCGCAGCCCGTAACGCTTTCAAGGATGCCTTCAAGCAGGCAGGTCCTAAGCTTCTGGAGCCTATCTACCTGGTTGAGGTTATGGTTCCGGGCGACTGCATGGGAGATGTAATGAGTGATATCCAGAACCGTCGTGGTATTATCGAGGGTATGGGCAGCGAGAAAGGCTTCCAGATCCTTAAAGCCCGCGTTCCTCTGGCAGAGCTTTACAAGTATTCTACCACTCTCAGTTCAATCACTTCAGGCCGCGCTACCTTCACAATGGAATTCCTGGATTACCAGCAAGTTCCTATGGATGTTCAAGAAAAGCTTCTGAAAGCATACGAGGAAGAGGAAAAAGACGAGTAAAATTCTTCCCCTTGATTGAAGCTAAAAACATAGAAAAAAGTTTCGGTGCCCTTAAGGTTCTTAAGGGTATCGATTTTATTACGACCACCAGTGAGGTCGTAGCGATAGTCGGAGCAAGCGGTGCCGGCAAAAGCACCCTTCTCCAGATTCTCGGTTCATTAAGCCGTCCTGATTGCGGAACAGTGCTCATTGACGGAGTGGATATCTTCTCTCTGTCAGATAAAGAACTGGCCCGTTTCCGCAATCGGAAGATAGGCTTCGTCTTTCAGTTCCATCATCTTCTCCCGGAATTCACCGCTCTTGAGAATGTGATGATCCCTGCTATGATTGCGGCTGAAGAGAGTCCGGCGCAGTATAGACAACGCGCAAAAACTCTTCTCGAAGAGCTTGGTCTGGGCGAGCGCCTTGACCACAAACCTGCTGAATTAAGTGGAGGAGAGCAGCAGAGAGTCGCTGTAGCCCGTGCCCTTATCAACAATCCGTCTGTGATTTTTGCTGATGAACCAAGCGGAAATCTTGACAGCAAGACCAAAGAAGAGCTTCACAAACTGTTCTTCGATATTCGCGACAGACATAAAGTGACGTTCGTCATAGTCACTCACGACAAGGATCTTGCAGCTATGTCCGACCGTACCCTTGAAATGAGGGATGGTCTTTTCATCTGATGAGTGTTTTCCGACTAAAACGGTTCTCCCTAAAAAACGACCGTTCCGCAATGAAAATCACCACAGACTCTATTCTTATAGGGTCCTGGGTTGAGGTAGACGGATGCACTGATATCCTTGATGTCGGTACAGGTACCGGGATCGTTGCTATGATGGTTGCTCAGAAGGCTTGCGAAGGGAGTCGGATTACCGGTATTGACATTGACGGAGATTCGGCGGAAGAAGCTTACGAGAATTTTGCGGCATCTCCCTGGCCGGATCGGCTGAGGAGCGAACATTGCTCATTCTCTGAATTTGCGACAAAGACTCAGCCCGGCAGTTTTGATCTGATAGTATCCAATCCTCCATTTTTTGACAATTCCCTCAAATCTCCCTTTGCGAGAAAGAGTGCTGCGCGTCATTCCGATACTCTCCCTCCGGAAGAATTGATATCCGATTCTTTTAAATTGCTGCGCGAGAATGGCCGGCTGGCTGTAATCTTACCGGTTGACAGGGCTTCCGTTTTTATTCTGAGCGCTTTGCAGAAAGGATTTTTCCTCCATCGGGAATGCCGTGTGAGGTCTGAAGAGAATGGTCCTGTGTTGAGAGAGATGATAGAGGTCGGGAAAAAGCCGATAAAAAATGTCGCCACCCTAACACTAACCCTGGGTGGCGACGAGCACAAAAGACAAGTAGCTGAATATGTATATTAGTGCTGTCTGTTATCTCCGCGAAGTTTGTTCAGAAGGTACATTCTGAAGTCGTTCTCAATATTCAATACTTTGGATGCTTTTTCCACGGATAAAATTTTCTTAAACTCCTTGCCGTATTTGATGGCCAAATCGCCCTCCTTGCTTAGAGCTTTGCCGTAGTCGCTGATGGCCTTGTCGTAATCGGCCTCTTTCAAATCGTTCTTCTTGAATGCGTTAAGCGCATTGGCAGCTTGGCGGTGTACAGATTCCAATTCTTTGATGTACTCATTGTATACCGGCCAGAATTTCTGAGCCTCTTCTACCGTAAGGTTGAGGTGAGAGGTGAAGAATGCAACTTTCTCAGCCTGTATTTTTTCATAATACGGCTTCCGTTGCTGATTGTTTTGGTTGTTCGGCTTGTTTTGAGCTAAGACAGTGAAGCAAACCATAACCAAAAGGGTTAAAGCAGAGAATATTCTTTTCATTCTATTGTTCTATTGATGCTATAGAGTTGTAAAGTGCAAATGGGATGTACCCATCCTGAGTGAGAAATTCATAAACTTCTTCGGCGCTGTTTTCAATTCTGTAAGAATTCAGCTCTTCGAGGTCGATGAATTCAATTTGAGAAGGACGCATGAAATCCAGTTCTTGGGAGAACACGCTGATTTCTTCTTGCGGTATGGCGTTATTGTGGAATTTTTCAGTAATCTTGAAGAAGCCGTAACCCATGAAGATAATGAATGCGAACGTGAAGGTCAGGGACAAGGCAGGCTTCAGAATCCGCACGACAGCAGGTTCGTTATTCTCCTTTCCGAGCACAGCATCACGCAAATTCTGCTCGAGGGTATCGAAATATCCTTGGGGAACGGTAAAATGGTTTTGTCTGTAATTATGATTATTCTCCACCATACGATCTTTAGACAATATAAAGTGTTAAAAGTTTAATCTCCGAAATCCAGTTCTTCTTTCAGTAAAGAAGCTATCTTGTTGTGTGCGTGATGATAAGATGCTTTGGCCGCCCCTTCGGTGATCTCCAGTATCTCGGCTATCTCATCATATTTCTTTTCATCAAAATATCTCATGGAGAATATCACCTTCTGCCTTGGCGGAAGTGAAGCGATGGCTTTATGAAGAGCAATAACCGCCTTGTCTCCCGAGAATGTCAGATCCGATGCAAGTTTGTTTTCGATATTCTGAGTCTCGTCCCCGAACGAGAGGAAGTTGATGATCTTTTTCTTTCTCAAGAAATTTAAAACTTCGTTGGTAGCAATTCGGAAAAGCCATGTGTAGAGTTTTGAGTCTTCACGGAAAGTATCAAGGGCTCCCCATGCTTTTATGTAAGTGTTCTGGAGAAGGTCATTTGCGTCATCATGGTCAAGTACAATCTTGCGGATATGCCAATAAAGCGGCTGGCTTGACTGCCGCACAAGCAAATTGAAGGCCTGGTCATGCTCTCCGGCCTTATACAGTTCCAGTATACGTTTGTCTTCCACTTACACTTAGAAAAGATACTTTTTCAGCTCAAGGTAAATGTTCTCCGGAGTAAATCCGAGTTTCTCTTCCAGAACCTTGAATGGAGCTGAGTATCCGAATCCATTGAGTCCAAATACTGTACCATTTTTGCCTGCAAGCCCTTCGATGGTTGCAGGAAGACCGGCGGTCAGGCAGAAAATTTTAGCTCCTGAAGGGAGAATGGATTCTTGATACTCCCTGCTCTGACTGCGGAACAGCCCTTCAGAAGGGGCGGAAACGACTCTGACCTTCGTGCCGTCTTTTCTGAGCATTTCAGCCGTTGCAACAAGAGTGGCCACTTCGGAGCCTGATGCAACGAGAATCACGTCGAAGCCTTCATCTTCACTGACGATGTAAGCGCCTTTGTCCGCCTCGCAGTACGGGGTGTCTTCAGGAAGGGAAACGACGTTCTGACGGGAAAATATCAAGGCGGAAGGAGAGGTGTTGTTCTCCATAGCCAGCTTCCAGCACTCGGTAGTCTCCTCGGAATCTGCCGGGCGCATTACCAGCATTGAATTCTTTCCGTGATGGTTTTTCATCTTCTCAAGAAGACGGATCTGAGCCTCTTGCTCCACAGGTTGATGGGTAGGACCGTCCTCACCTACACGGAATGAGTCGTGGGACCAGAAGAATTTTACCGGAGTTTCCATCAGGGCGGCCATTCTCAGGGCAGGCTTCATATAATCTGAGAATACGAAGAACGTTGCACAGCCGGCTATTACGCCTCCGTGAAGTACCATTCCTATCGCGCAGCAAGCCATTGTAAGCTCACTGACACCTGCCTGAAGGAATCCTCCGCTGAAATCGCCTTTCTTGAAAATGTGAGAATTCTTGAGGAATCCGTCTGACTTGTCTGAATTGCAGAGGTCTGCCGATGAGACAATCATATTCTCTACATCAACTGAGCACTGTGCGAGCACGGCCGAAGAGGCGTTTCTTGTAGGAACGTCCCTTTTCTGAACTATTGCGCCCCAGTCAACATCCGGAATGTCGCCCCTGAACCAGGACTCCATTTTCTTTGCAAGATCAGGATTCTCAGCCGCCCAGGCGCGCTTTTCAGCGTAACGTGTCGCTACCAATTCTCTAAGTTCCTGTTGTCTCTTATCGTAAATAGCCTGAACTTCGGGGTATATCACGAAAGGATTTTCAGGGTCGCCCCCGAGGTTCTTCACAGTATTGATGTATGCATCGCCTCCAAGAGGTGCTCCGTGGGTGCCGCAGCTGTTTTCATAAGAAGTGCCGTCAGCCCTGCGGGCGCCTTTGCCCATCAGAGTGTTGCCGATAATCAGGGTAGGCTTGTCAGTCACCGCTTTCGCAGCTTTCAGAGACTGTCTGATTTGAGCGACGTCGTTGCCGTCAATCTCCAGGACTTCCCAGCCCCAAGCCTTATATTTTCTCGCCACGTCTTCGCTGGTCACGTCAGCGACTTCAGTGGAGAGCTGAATCTTGTTGGCGTCGTAGAACATCACCAGATTGTCCAGCCCCAGGTGTCCGGCCAGGCGGCCCGCTCCCTGGGAAATCTCTTCCTGGATGCCACCGTCGGAAATGTAGGCGTAGATGGTCTGATTCATCAAGTCGCCGAATCTCGCCTGAAGGAATTTTGCAGCGATGGCTGCTCCGACAGCATAGCAGTGTCCCTGCCCGAGAGGACCTGACGTATTCTCTATTCCTCTTGCAACGCAGAGTTCTGGATGTCCCGGTGTAGGACTCCCCCACTGGCGGAAATTCTTCAGGTCGTCAATCGTGTATTTGCCGTAAAGAGCCAGAACGGAATAGAGCATAGGTGACATATGGCCCGGGTCGAGGAAGAATCTGTCGCGACTCTCCCAGAAAGGATTGTCGGGGTCAAACACCAGAAATTCAGAGAATAATACGTTGATGAAATCAGCACCTCCCATAGCACCGCCCGGGTGTCCTGACTTAGCTTTTTCAACCATTGCGGCTATCAGGATGCGGATATTGTCCGCTGCGAGATTCATAGTGCTGATGTTATTCATAACGTATGTATTATACTTACAAATTTAACAATTATCTTTGTGTCTCAATAACGTTTTTATGAATAATATCAGAAACTTTTGCATCATCGCTCACATTGACCACGGAAAGAGTACTTTGGCCGACAGATTGCTCGAATATACCAATACTCTGGACGTTCGGGAGATGGAGAATCAAGTGCTCGATTCGATGGATCTGGAGAAGGAGAAAGGCATTACGATCAAGAGCCACGCCATCCAGATGGAATATGAGCTGAATGGGCAAAAGTATATTCTGAATCTCATCGACACTCCGGGCCACGTGGACTTCTCTTACGAAGTCTCCAGGGCAATCGCCTCCTGCGAAGGAGCCCTCCTGGTAGTTGACGCCACTCAGGGAATCCAGGCTCAGACAATTTCAAATCTGTTCCTGTCAATTGACCACAATCTGGAGATTATTCCTGTCCTGAACAAGATTGACATGGACTCTGCGATGGTGGACGTAGTAAGGGATCAGGTCGTTGAATTGCTGGGTTGCAAAGAAGAGGATGTCCTTTTGGCCAGCGCCAAGACAGGAGAGGGCATTCCGGCGATTCTGGAGGCCATCGTCAATAGAATCCCGGCACCGGTCGGCGATCCCGACGCTCCTCTGCAAGCCCTGATTTTCGACTCGGTTTTCAATTCTTTCAGGGGTATCATCGCTTACTTCAAAGTCGTGAACGGCTCTGTCAAAACGGGAGACAAGGTTAAATTCTTCAATACCGGTAAAGAATATGATGCTGACGAAGTCGGCGTTCTCAAAATGAAGATGTGCCCTCGGAAAGAGATTCCGTGCGGAAGCGTGGGGTACATAATCTCGGGTATCAAGACCGCTTCGGAAGTTAAGGTGGGAGATACAATCACTCATGTCGACAGACCTTGCTCAGAGCATATCGCCGGATTCGAGGAGGTTAAGCCGATGCTGTTTGCCGGTGTCTATCCGGTTGAGGCGGATGAATACGAAGACCTGAGAGCTTCTCTGGAAAAACTGCAGTTGAACGATGCCTCTCTGGTGTTTGAACCCGAGTCTTCACTGGCTCTGGGATTCGGTTTCCGTTGCGGTTTTCTGGGACTTCTTCACCTGGAGATTGTCCAGGAACGTTTGTACAGGGAATTCGATATGGATGTAATAACCACCGTTCCCAACGTCTCTTACAAGGTTTATACGACTCAGGGAGAAGTGGTGGACGTGCACAATCCGTCGGGCCTCCCTGCCCCTACTCTTATAGATTATATAGAAGAACCCTATATCAGAGCTCAGATTATCTCCAAGGCCGATTTCTTCGGTCCTATCATGAAACTCTGCCTCGACAAGAGAGGCACCCTGATCAGTCAGAGTTATCTCACTTCAGACAGAGTGGAGTTCAATTATGAAATGCCTTTGGCGGAGATTGTTTTCGACTTCTACGATACTTTGAAGAGCATTTCCAAAGGATAC
>JAFSTD010000050.1 GCA_017450655.1 Bacteroidales bacterium
CGGTACCTCCGTACGCGCCCTCGCTTCTGGTAGAGTTCCGGAAACGGCTCACAGAAGAGGTCCTCAATGAGATCAACGAGATGATCATCCACCACAGTGAGCCCCATGATCCTGAAGGATCTGGAAACGGAGGAAAGACCTCCGAACCAGAGGAGAAAGAGCCTGAAGGTTCTGAGAAGGAAGAGAACGGAGGGACATTGATCCTTGACGCGACGTGCGCGCCGCAGAACATCGCATATCCGCAGGACATCAATCTTCTGAACGAAGCGAGGGAGAAGCTGGAGGAAGTCATCGACACGGTATGTTATGAATACAACGAGAATAAGGTCCACACGGTTCCGGGAAGGATCGTGAGCATAAGCCAACCGTATATCCGCCCAATCGTGAGAGGAAAGGCGAAGAGCCCAACGGAGTTCGGGATCAAGCTGGACCTGAGTGTAGACGAGAAAGGGATGGCCAGGGTAGAGAAGCAGTCCTTTGAGGCGTATAACGAAAGTGAAACGCTGGTTATAGCCGCAGAAGGCTATAAAGCCCGGACAGGTCATTATCCGAAGAGGATCCTGGCGGATACGATCTACAGGAACAGGAGGAACCTGTCGTACTGCAAAGAGCGCGGCATCCGGCTGTCGGGGCCGGCGCTGGGGAGACCGAAGAAGGATCCATCGGAAGACAGGAGGCAGATCTACCGGGACGCGGTGGACAGGATCGAGGTTGAGAGAAGCTTCAGCCTTGCGAAGAGATGCTTTGGTCTCGGCCTGATCAGAACAAAACTGGATACAACGACCAGAAGTTCTATCGTGCTGTCGATTATCGCGATGAACGTGGAGAGGCTGAGAGCCTTTTCTTTGTTCGAATATCTGGTATCGATTTTTCAAGGTGCAGGGCCGGATAATACACGGAATCCGGTCTTCAAAAAGGCTTAGAGCTGACGAAAATATTTTGGTCAGTTACTGAGCAGACACTAAGTAATACCCAATCTATTTTTTTGCTATATAGCTGAATAATAAAGAGAATAATTCTTGCCTTCCGGTGTTTCGTGTTCTTCTTTAATCAAAGGAGAAATCTTATCTTTTACTTCATCCCAAGACATCCCGGGCTTAAATCCTTTTTGATTATCAGCCCATACATTAAGCTGAAAAGTCGCAAAAATCGTTTCACAAGTTCTTCGCGGGAACATTCCTAAATATGAGTTGTAAAAATCGTTTGTATAGCGGTAATGGTGCGTGTAGATTAATTCACTCCACTTTTCAAGCATGGCATCTTCGTCGATAATATCAATAACAGACACTTCCTCCAGATTTCTTTTTTCTAAATCGCCCCACGATTTCTTTAATAATGAAACCGCTTTTTTATCACTACTTGGAGCGCTATATCCGAAAATCGTGAGCATATAAGAGTTTTCGATTACCCATTCAGTTGCCTCCCAGCAGCCTTTAATATAATCATCCTTTTCGTAATCTTTGTCAGCAACGGGATATAATAACTTTGTTGGCGAAAGGAATTTATGACAAACTGGGCATATTGCATCTGTTGATCCATACTCCTTATGTTCTTTACAGTAACCCATAGCTACATTGCCGTGCAGACAAAGAATATGCGGTAAATTATTAGTCAGATCGTGGCATCTCACGTAAGCTTGTAGCAACAATGGATCCCAGTTAAACGTGGCAATGACATCTTTTTTTGTTAAACTCAAGATAAGCAAATCGTAAACAGTGGGTTCATCCGGAAGTTGTAAAGAAGAGAAATAGTCATACAGGCGTTGCTCTAATATACTCAAAACCTCTTTGCACTCTGGTCTTAAATAAAGCTCTGAGTAAATATCTTCGAGATTGTCACTTGCTGTCTTTAATTCAACTTTTGATAAAATATCCTCAAGATGAAGCTTTTTTATTAAGCCATTCATTACTGAAGATTCTCGACCGTATTTATCACCTTTAGGTATTGCTGCGATGGTTGCGCCGGCACCAAGTATAACTGTGTGAGCTCTCATATATTCTCCCTTTTTTATTTTTCCGGAGGACTTGCTCCAAAAGCATAAAACAAACAACTATTATTGACCTGTTTGGCCAAAAAGATTCAAATATTGTTGATTCAAATCCCCAATAACTTGCTGAACTAAAGCCAATCCCGATTTAGACAATTCTTCGTTGTGCTGAAGAATTATATA
>JAFSTD010000051.1 GCA_017450655.1 Bacteroidales bacterium
GTAGGAGTAGATATTGGCGGTACGACCACCAAGATCGGTATAGTTGACAGAGACGGTAATATCCTTGGACAAACCGTAATCACTTCCAGATACGGCGCCGACGAGGCTGAAAAGTTCATGGATGCCGTGGTTGACACCGTAAGTCAGCTGGCTGAAGGTAAATTATCTTTGGATCAGATTGTAGGTTACGGTGTCGGCGGTCCTTGTGCAAACTATTACAGCGGCACAATCGACAACCCTATCAACCTTCCTTGGGCGCAGGGCCGTTCAGTTCCTATCAAAGAATACATACAGAATAAGACAGGCGTTCCTTTGACGATAACCAACGACGCAAATGCTGCTGCCGTAGGTGAAATGATGTACGGAGCTGCCCGCGGGATGAAAAACTTCATCATGATTACTCTCGGTACCGGTGTCGGCAGCGGAATTATCATAAACGGACAGCTTGTTCACGGTCACGACGGCTATGCAGGTGAGTTGGGACACACTATCATCGAGCGCCACAACGGCCGTCCTTGCGGTTGCGGCAGAAGCGGTTGTCTTGACACTTATGCATCCGCTACAGGTGTTGCCAGAACCGCCCGCGAGTGGTTGTCAACGGGAAACTATCCTGAAAGCCCTCTGAACAAGCTCCAGGAGATTACTTCTAAGGATGTGTACGAGGCTGCCGTAGCAGGCGACAAGATGTCAATAGAGATTTTCAACTTTACCGGACATCTGCTTGGTACTGCTTTCGCTGACTTCGTTGCATTCAGCGCTCCTGAGGCTATAGTTTTGTTCGGCGGACTTGCCCGCTCAGGCGATCTGCTGTTCAAACCTATCAGAGAGGCTCTTGAAAAGAACGTTTTGTTCTTCTGGAGCAATAAGGTTAAGTTGATTCACTCTTCACTCAAAGAGTCTGACGCTGCAATTCTTGGAGCAAGCGCATTGGCTTGGTAATCAGATGAAGAGATTGTCAATAGTATTGTTTGCTGTCGCTACAGTGGTGCTTGCATCCTGTAGCGGCAACAAATTTCGTGTTGACGGTACTATCACCGAGACTGACATGACCAACGGCGCCATGATAGTGATGATGGACTTCTTCACCGGAGAAGCCGATACATCGCTTATCGTAGGCGGAAAGTTCACATTCTCAGGTCCGGCTGACAATACTACCGTCAAAAGGATCAATCTGGTGACCAGAGACAACAGACCTAATTACAATTACTGCACATTCGTGCCGGAAAAAGGCGTTGTCAAAATCAATCTGGATGAACCGGAGACAATGGAATTCCACGGACCGGTCAACACCGCCCTGTCGAAATATTTTGCAGGTGTCGAGGCAGTCAGAGACAACTACTATGAATCAATGGAAGCCCTTGGAGATTACAGCGCCATGGAAGGCGGTATGGAAAAGGCTTTGGAAGTGGTTCAGACTTACAACGACAATATGACTGCCTGGAATGATGCCACATTTGCAGAAAACAAGGACAATGCGGTCGCTCTTGTAATTCTGCTAATCCAGCAGAGGCTTTACGATTTCGATTCTGTAGAAGAACTGGAATTGTACCTTGACGGTGCAGCGGATTTTGTAAAAGAGAATGATAAAGTCGCCAAGCAGCGTGAATCGTTAATTGCTCTCAGCCGTACCGGCGAAGGAGCGAAATTTGTTGACTTTACCGGAGAAGATCCGGACGGCAACCCAAGATCGCTTTCCGATTTTGTCGGCAAAGGCAAATACGTCCTGGTCGATTTCTGGGCATCCTGGTGCGGACCTTGCCGCGCAGAAATACCGAACATTATTAAGGTGTATAATGAATACTCCAAGAAAGGTCTGGTAGTTCTGGGCGTTCCCGTATGGGATGAAAGAGTTGATACTGATGTAGCTATGGCAGAACTGGGCATTAAATACAATCAGATTTTTGTAGGTAATGACAGAACTCCTACCAATCTGTACGGCATCAGTGCCATTCCGCAAATTATTCTCTTCGGTCCTGACGGGACTATTGTCAAACGAGATTTAAGAGGTGATGCTATAGAAGAGACGATAAAATCTCTTCTATAGGCATCCCTATAGGCCTTTTTAGCTCAGCTGGTAGAGCAGCTCATTCGTAATGAGCAGGTCGCGGGTTCGAGTCCCGTGAAAGGCTCTTTATACTGGGGCCCCGCCCCAAACCCCGGGACTCCCGGGCTATAAGTCCTCCGGAACAAGCCCATCGGACACGCCCTCCGTCAGCGCTCTGATGAGCGCTTTATACTGGGGCATCCGCCCAAACCCCGGGACTCCCGGGCTATAAGTCCTCCGGAACAAGCCCATATTTAGAGGTGCAGTGTAATTAGGAAAACTATGAGCACCCTCGCTCGTAGAGGGAGGGACCCACACAGTGGGAAGGCGAGCGCAGCGAGGTTTTCTATATTACACTGCATCTCCAGGAACGGATGTTAAAACAAAAAAGCCATAACGCATCGTTATGGCTTTTTCAGTAGGAAGGGTAGACCCCTTTAGAACGTGTGGATTGTGATGCCACTGCGGAGTTTCGGCTCGAACCAAGTGGTCTTAGGCGGCATGATGTTGCCGGTATCGGCAATATTGATAAGCTGCTTCATTGAAACCGGATACAAAGCAAAAGCAGCGACCATCTCACCGCTGTCAACTCTGCGCTTCAGCTCATTCAGACCACGGATACCTCCTACGAAATCAATTCTTTTGGACGTTCTCAGATCTTTGATGTCCAGAATCTTGTCAAACACAAGGTTCGAGAGAATTGTCACGTCAAGGACTCCGATAGGATCATTGTCATTGTAAGTACCCTGTTTGGCTGTTAGAGAATACCAGCAACCGTCGAGGTACATAGAGAAATTGTGAAGGGCCACAGGTCTGTAAGGCTCCTTGCAATTGCATTTCTCAACTTTGAAATCCTTCTCGAGAGCAGCCAGGAACTGTGCATTGCTCAAACCGTTGAGGTCTTTGATTACGCGGTTGTAGTCAATGATTTTAAGCTGATTGTCAGGGAAGCAGACCGCCATGAAGAAGTTGTATTCCTCTTTGCCGGTATGGTTCGGATTCTGTTCTCTTCTCTCTGCGCCGACTCTTGCAGCAGCTGCAGTACGGTGGTGACCGTCAGCAACGTAGAAAGCCGGAATAGTACTGAAGATCTCGGTGATGCGGGCGATATCCTTATCGTCGTCGATAACCCAGAACTTGTGACCGAATCCGTCATCCTTTGCAACGAAGTCGTACTCCGGAGCGTGAGAAATGTATCTGAACATTATTGCATCCAACTCGGCATTGTCAGGATAAGCGAAGAACACAGGCTCGATGTTGGCACTCTGGATGCGAACGTGAATCATTCTGTCATCCTCCTTGTCTTTGCGGGTGAGCTCGTGTTTCTTGATGACTCCGTTGACGTAATCATCGGTGTTGGCGCAAAGTACGATACCGTATTGAGTGCGGCCGTCCATCACTTGAGCGTAGATGTAGTAGCACTCTTTAGGGTCACGTTTCAGCCAACCCTTCTCCTGCCATTTCTTGAAATTCTCTACAGCCTTCTGGTATACCTCAGGGGCATGCTCGTCTGCGATAGGGTTAAAATCTATTTCAGGTTTTGTAATGTGAAGAAGTGATTTCTCACCAGCCTCTTTTTTTGCCTCCTCTGAATTGAGAACGTCATAGGGACGTGCCTGAACTTCCGTTACCAGTTCTTTCGGAGGACGTAGAGCAGCAAACGGTTTTACTTTTACCATAAACTCTATTTGTTAAGTTGGAATTTCGTATTGCCGGTAGCAAAGAAATCGCAAATCTGATTTGCGGCTGCAAGACCTGCATTGATGTTTGCCTCTGCAGTCTCAGCACCCATTTTCTTAGGAGTTGCGAAGAATCTGTTTCCGAATTTTTCCTTGAACTCGGCTGCTTTCTCCGGAGCTACGTCAGCAACGTAGCGGAGGTCAGGACGATCTTCAAGAACCTTGATCAATTCATCTTCATTGATGACCTCTTTACGGGCGGTGTTTACAAGGCAAGCGCCCTTAGGCATTCTTGAAACAAGGTTATAGCCGATTGAGCCCTTTGTCTGAGGGGTAGCAGGAATGTGGAGTGATACGAAGTCTGACTTCTCGTAAAGCTCTTCCAAAGAAGCTGCAACTTTAGCACCGGTAGATTCAATCATTTCGTTTGAAAGGAACGGGTCGAAAGCGAGAACCTTCATGCCGAAGCCCATTGCAAGATTGCCGACGAGGCGTCCTACGTTTCCGTAAGCCTGGATGCCGATAGTCTTGCCCTTCAATTCTGAACCTGTGCCCGGAGTGAACTGGTTGCGGTTCATATAAATCATAAGACCCAGAGCCAACTCTGCAACCGCGTTGGAATTCTGACCAGGGGTGTTCATTGCTACGACATTGTGTGCTGTGCAGGCGGCAAGGTCAAGATTGTCGAAACCGGCGCCGGCGCGAACAACTATCTTCAGATTCTTGGCAACGGCAAGAACCTCTGCGGTAACCTTGTCTGAGCGGACGATAAGAGCGTCAGCGTCAGCTACAGCAGCGTAGAATTGATCGACAGAAGTATATTTCTCAAGCAGGGCCAGAGTGTGTCCGGCCCCTTCAACTATAGCTTTGATACCATTGACAGCAGCTGCTGCAAACGGTTTTTCAGTAGCGATAAGTACTTTCATTACAATTCTCTATTTGTGAAGTTTCTCAAAATCCTGCATGCAGGCTACCAATGCTTCTACAGCCTCGATAGGACATGCGTTGTAAAGAGATGCGCGGAAACCGCCAACTGAGCGGTGACCTTTGATACCTACCATACCGCGTTCTTTTGCAAATGCCATGAACTCGTCTTGGAGAGCCTCTTTGCCAGGAGCCATTACCCAGCAGTGGTTCATGATAGAGCGGTCTTCTTTAGCCGCAGTACCTACGAACATAGAGTTACGGTCAATTTCAGCATAAAGCATCTCGGATTTCTTCTTGTTGATCTTGTTCATTGCCTCAACGCCGCCAAGGCTCTTGACCCATTTGAGAGTCTCATGCATCACGAAGATGGCGAATACAGGAGGGGTGTTGAACATAGATTTATTCTTAGGCTCATCACCGATGTGAGTGCGGTAGTCAACCATGGTTTGGAGAGGTCTTCCGGTTTGTCCGAGAAGGTCTTTGCGTACGATGACGAAAGTAACGCCTGCAGGGCCTACGTTCTTTTGTGCACCGCCATAGATCAAGCCATACTTGCGAACGTCTACCGGACGGCTCATAATATCTGAAGACATATCGGCTACCAGGGTGATAGGGCAGTCAAGATCCTCTTTGATCTCTGTTCCGTAGATAGTGTTGTTGGTAGTAATATGGAAATAGTCAGCATCCAGAGGGATGTTGTAATTCTTAGGGATGTAAGAATATGTTTTGTCCTCTGAAGAAGCGACGATTTCAACATCACCGTAGAATTTAGCCTCTTTGGCAGCTTTCTTTGCCCAGACGCCTGTCTGCAGGTAAGCGGCTTTCTTTTTCATGAGGTTTGCAGGAACCTCGAAGAACTGAGTGGATGCACCACCGCCAAGGAATAGAACTTCGTATTCTTCAGGAATGTTCAACAACTCTCTCCAGAGAGCTACGGTCTCAGCCATAATTCGCTCCCAACCCGGAGTACGGTGTGAAATTTCAAGAAGACCGATACCAGTGTTGTCGAAGTTACGGATAGCTTCAATGGTAGATTCAATAGCTTCCTTAGGTAGAACACAAGGACCGGCATTGAAATTATAAGATTTTTTCATGATATGTAACTGTAATTAATTTTAATATTATGTGATTGTAATTATCTCGCTAAGATATGACTAATTATTCATTATTGAGGAATAATTTTCAGACTTTTTATATCGGTGGTTTTTTCGCAGTACCGGCAGACAAATTCTATCGTGTTTTCCTTGACTACGGTTTTGAATTTTGTCTTGATTGCCTGATTGTTAGTCACGCATAAAGGGTTGGAACATTTGGCAAGACCCTCGATCTCGTCGGGGATGGAAATGGTCTTTTTCTCCACCACTTTGTAATCCTTGATGACGTTGATGGTAGCCTTGGGGGCAACCAACGCTATCCTGTTTATCTCATCGTTTTTGAAATAGCGGTCGGCAACCTTTATGATACCCTTCTTCCCAAGACTTTTGCTCTCGAGATTTATTCCGATGGTTATCTGATTGGCGCAAGAACTGAGTCCGAGGATGTCTATCACTTCGAATATGCTCTCGGAAGGGATGTGGTCTAGAACCATACCGTTCTCTATGGCGTTTACTATCAGCTGGTTATTCTTCTTTTCCATAATGTCGCGTATACTATTTGTATCCTAAAAGATAAGCTATGATTGCCATTCTCACGTACATTCCGTTTTCGGCCTGTTTGTAGAAGTAAGCGTAAGGAGTGTCATCCACGTCGGTGGCAATTTCATTGATTCTCGGCAGAGGGTGGAGAATTTTCATGTTCGGTTTCACTCCGTCGAGCATTGAAGCGTCGAGTCTGAAGAAGTTCTTGACTTTCTCATACTCCATAGGGTTTCTGAATCTTTCCTGCTGCACTCTTGTCATGTAGAGAATGTCGCAGCAGTTGATATACTCATTCAGAGAAGAGGTCTCCTTGTACTGAAGTCCTCTCTCGGTGAGGAATTCTTTATACTCGTCCGGCATTTTGAGGGAATCCGGAGAGGTGAAGAAGAAATTGGCCTTGAAGTTACTCAGCGCTTGAAGCAGAGAATGTACCGTGCGGCCGTATTTCAGGTCTCCTACCATATTAATGGAGATATTCTCCAGCCGTCCCTGTGTCTCCCGGATTGTGTAGAGGTCGAGAAGCGTCTGGCTTGGATGCTGGTTAGCGCCGTCTCCTGCGTTTACGATAGGGAGGTTGCAGATTTCACTGGCATACCTTGCGGCACCTTCGAGAGGATGGCGCATTATGATCATGTCGACATAATTGGCTACCATCTTGATAGTATCTTTCAGGCTTTCGCCCTTGCTGATACTGGTGTTCCCTACATCAGAGAACCCGATTACTCTCGCGCCCAGTCTGTTCGCTGCTGTCTCGAAACTGAGTCTGGTGCGAGTTGACGGCTCAAAGAACAGGCACGCTATCACCTTGCCCTGCAAGATGTTCTGCGATTTGTTCTGCTCCATTTCCGTGGCGATGTCAAGTATGTGCAGTATTTCCTCTGTTGAGAAATCACGGATAGAGATAAGACTTTTTGCCATAGTTGAGTATATATTATTCCGTTGTTATTTCCGCCTTGCTCCCGATTGCCTTTATAAAACCGTCCAGGTCGGAGAGCCTCACGTCCGACACGATGGTGCACGTATTGTCAAACTGCTGACTCTTGGGGATGATTCTATAATTTTTCAGGATTTTCATTATGTCGTTCATCAGAATGTAGCTGAAGACGATTTTCACCTCTTTTGTCGCAATCTTGTCCACTATCTCGGCATTGGCTATTGCGTCGGCTGCAGCGCTTTTGTAAGCTTGTATCAGCCCTGACGTGCCCAGCAGCGTCCCGCCGAAGTATCTCACCACTATGATGAGAATGTCACTCAGTTCATTCGAGAGAATCTGTCCGAGAATCGGTTTCCCGGCAGTTGAGGATGGCTCCCCGTCATCGTTCATTCTCCAGATTTTCCCTTCAAGTCCCAGCCTGTATGCGTAGCAATGATGTCTTGCGTCGAAGTACTCGCTCTTCTTTTCAGCAATCAATTCTTTGATGCGGTCTTCTGATTCAACTGGAAATGCGAAAGATAGGAACTTACTTCCCTTGTCTTTGTAAACTCCGGAAGCGGGGCTAGAAATGCTTTTGTAGCAATCTGAGACTGGTTTTTCGAATGACTCCATTCCAGATTGCAAAAATAGCCTTAATTCATTAATTTTGCAATGCTTAATTGATCTGCAAAACAAAATAGTTCCAATGGTTTACAAGTATAAGGTTACTATCGCGGGAGTGAAATCCTTTTTCAGAGATTACGAATTGAAGCCTGAGACCACTCTGTTCAGGCTTAACAGTTACATTATGAACGATTTGGACTTCTCTCCGGACCAGATGGTGCTGTTTTGCGGATTGAATGAGAAAGGTGAATCGACAAGCCGCTACGGTCTCTTCGATCTGGGCTCCGGTTCCATGGACAGAGTGACCCTGAAAGATACTCTCGCCAAAAAGGAGAATGTACTCCATTACTTTTACGACTTGCGCAGAAACAAGTTTCTGGTGCTCACTTTCATCGAAGAATGTGATGAGAATCCCCGCCTGACTTATCCCCGCACCGTTGCGGAAAAAGGAAGAAATCCCGAGCAGTTCGCCGACAAATATGAAGACTGGGACACTGCGGACGACTCTTCCATAATGGATGTAGAGGAGGTGGCGGAGTTCGGAGACGACCCTTCCGATGAGTAAAAAACTCACTATCATTTTAGGTCCTACGGCAGTAGGAAAGACGGCTTATTCCATCTCGCTTGCGAAGAAAATCGGCTGTCCGGTCATCAATTGCGATTCCCGTCAGATCTTCAAGGAACTGAACATAGGTGTTGCGAGACCTTCCGTGGAGGAGTTGTCTCAGGTCAAGCATTACTTTATCGCTTCTCATTCCGTAAAAGACAATTACACAGCCGGCCGGTTCGAGGTGGAAGCCCTGGAATTACTCAGGCAGCTGTTTGAGGATTATGACCATCTGGTTATGACCGGCGGCTCCGGTTTCTATATAGACGCCCTCTGCTCGGGGCTGGATGATTTTCCTGCGGCAGACCTCGAGATAAGGAATCAGTTGATGACCCGGCTTGAAACCGAAGGGCTGGAGTCTCTGCAGGAAGAGTTGAAGAGAATTGATCCCGACAGTTATGACGCTATAGACATCGCTAACAGACAGAGGGTTGTGCGCGCCCTCGAAGTCACTCTGGCTACCGGGAAGAAATTCTCTGAGTGGAAGACCTCTCCCAAAAAGAAACGTCCCTTCGATATTGAAAAAATCGGGCTTGACTGTCCCCGTGAGATTCTCTATGACAGAATAAACCGAAGGGTGGACGTCATGATGGAGAACGGTCTTCTGGATGAGGTGAAAGGTCTTGTGGAGTATCGCAATCTGCCGGCGCTCAAGACCGTGGGTTACAAAGAGCTGTTCAAATACCTCGACGGAAAATGCTCTTTGGAAGAAGCGGTCACCGAGATAAAAAAGAACACCCGTCACTATGCAAAGAAGCAAATGACGTACTGGTCACGGGACAAAGAAATCAAGTGGATTAATTACCCAGCTCAGACAGGAATTTAATTCTTACAAGACGAATCTCATTCTCATCGTAGAACGGCCCCAGATCCCTCATCGCATCGGCAACGGAATCGGTCTCGGCCTCAAGCTTGAAATAGTCGTAGATGTCGGCCAGTTTATCGTCGTCAATCGTCTGCCTGATGTAGTAGTCGATGTTGAGCTTGGTTCCTGAGCTTACGATGCTTTCCACCTCCTCTATGAGCTCCGGAATGCTCATATCCTTGGTGCGGGCGATATCCTCGAACGGAAGTCTGCGGTCTATGCTCTGGATAATGTACACCTTGTTGGCGGATTTGTTGGCGACTGTGCGTACCACAAAATCGTCAGGGCGGAGAATGTCATTCTCTTCCACATATTTGGCAATCAGCTCGACCACCTCTTTTCCGAATTTTTTGGCCTTGCCTTCGCCGACTCCCTGGCACTTCTCAAGCTCCTTGACGGTAATAGGGTAGAGAATGGTCATGTCTTCAAGGGATGTGTCGTTGAAGATAACCCACGGCGGGAGATTCAATCTCTTTGAAATGCCCTTTCGAACGTCCTTGAGCATAGCGAGAAGGGTAGGGTCCCCTCCGCCTTCGACGTGGTTTTTGGCCGCGCTGACACTTGTGATTTCCTCATCGTCAGGGTCAGTGTCATCTGCAAATTCCCTGTCTTCGGTGAGCATTATGGTGTATGGCTTTTCGAGGAACTGCCTGCCTTGTTCAGTTACAGAGATAAGGCCGTAGCGCTCTATATCCTTATTGAAGAAGTGGAAAATGATTCCCTGTCGGATGATGGCAAGCCAGAAACGTGGCCCGTTATCTTTGCCGATCCCGAAGAATTCACTCTTGTGGTGATTGTATGATTTTATCAGAGAATTGCTCTTGCCGGCCAGGATATCAGCCAGATGCTCAGCCTTGAAATTCTCCTTGAGGGAGAGCACGAGCTCGATGGCAGTGAGCATATCTTCCTTTCCGTCGAACTTCTTCTTAGGATACAGGCAGTTGTCGCAGCAGCCGCAATTCTCATTAGGGTAATCTTCACCGAAATAATTCAGCAGAGTTTTACGGCGGCACTGATTTGATTCTGCATAGGAGACCACATCCATCAGGAGTTGCTTGCCGAACTCCTGCTCGGAAACGGGTTTGCCCTGCATGAATTTCTCGAGTTTGAGAATGTCTTTATAACTGTAGAATGCTATGCAACGCCCTTCTCCACCATCTCTTCCCGCTCTTCCGGTCTCTTGATAATACCCTTCGAGGCTCTTCGGAATACCGTAGTGGATCACGAAGCGGATATCAGGCTTGTCGATACCCATACCGAAAGCAATGGTGGCGACGATTACGTCCACCTCCTCCATCAGGAAGGCATCCTGGTTGTGAGTCCTGGTGTTGGCGTCGAGACCTGCGTGATAAGGCAGCGCCTTGATACCGTTTACGTTGAGCAGCTCGGCTATCTCCTCCACCGTCTTTCTGCTCAGGCAGTAGATGATGCCGCTCTTGCCCGGATTGTCCTTTATGAACTTGATAATCTCTTTTTTTGGATTTGACTTGTCCCGGATCTCATAGTAAAGGTTTGACCTGTCAAAAGACGACTTGAAAACCTTCGCATCCTGCATGTCGAGATTCTTCTGAATGTCGCTCTGTACTTTCGGAGTGGCGGTAGCGGTGAGTGCGATGAAAGGCGCCTTGCCGATTCTGCCCGATATCTCGTGGATTCTGCGGTACTCCGGACGGAAGTCGTGTCCACACTCAGAAATACAGTGCGCCTCGTCAATGGCGTAGAATGAGATAGGGATCGTTTTGAGAAACATGATGTTCTCCTCTTTTGTGAGAGACTCCGGCGCTACGTACAGTAACTTGGTGATGCCGGAAATGAGATCATTCTTCACTTCCTGGATCTGAGCCTTGTTCAGGGAAGAATTCAGAAAGTGGGCTATCCCTTCCTGACCGCTGACAAACCCGCGGATAGCGTCCACCTGATTCTTCATCAGGGCGATCAGCGGAGAGATGATGATTGCGGTGCCGGGCAAACAAAGAGCGGGCAACTGATAGCAAAGAGATTTTCCACCGCCGGTAGGCATCAGCACGAATGCGCTTTTACCGCTGAGCAGATGGTTGATAATCTCTTCCTGTTGCCCTTTGAATGAGTCAAAACCGAAGAAGGTTTTGAGCTTGTTGTGTATCTCTTCCCTGTCTATTTTCACTTTTTTACTCGACACAATCGTAAAATTCTATTAAAGATACTAAAAGAAAGAATATCCACCAAATTTTCTTTGGCATTATTTTAACAGTGGCGAATAATATCTTCTATCACAAAAAATAGTATCTTTGTAAGTTAATGGAATCCTCGATAATTAACAGATATTATAATAAAAACACACAAAAATGAAAACACTTAGAATTTCAGTTTTACTATTGGCTGTAACATTGATGGCCGCTTCTTGCCTTAAGGCTCCTTCTTTTGATCCGCAACCGAAGGGTCTGTCAAAGGCAGATATTGATACTGCAAGTTATACAATCGGTGTTTACCTTGCCAAAATGGTTACCAACAATGATATCGGTGACCTTAATCTCGCCAAGATCGTAGCCGGTTACAAAGCCGCTGTCAAAGACTTGGACGATACTCGTTTTGACCAGGATTACATCAATGATAATATGTCAAACTTCTCATCAAAGAGAGTTACCGCGCAATCAATGCTCAATATCGAAGCCGGCAACAAATTCTTCGAGAAATTGGACAAAGATCCTGACGTAGTTAAAACTGAAAGCGGTTTGCGTTACAAGATCATCCGTCCGGGTTCAGACGTAAAGCCTGTTATGGACCAGGATACCGTGACAGTTTATTATGAGGGAACTACCGTGGACGGTACCGTATTTGATACAACATATTCAGAGGACTCTGATCCAGAGCCAGTTTCATTCCCATTGGATATGGTGATCGAAGGTTGGACCGAAGGCATCAAGTACGTAGGTGAAGGCGGAGAGATCATGCTCTATGTTCCTGCTACTCTCGGATATGGAATGTACGGCCCTATGGGTCCTGAACAGACACTTGTTTTCAAGGTAGAACTTCTTGAAGTTAAGCCTTTCCAGGGCGTTGCCGAATAACACAGACTTTGGAAACTTTTAAAAGATTATTGGCTTACGCTAAGCCGTACGGAAGATACTGGCCGGGATATCTCATTCTGTCAATCCTGTCGGTAATCTTCGGTGTGGCCAACTATGCACTCATCGGTCCCGTACTGTCGGTACTGTTCGAGCCGCAGAACGTAGCGGAGGTCCTTACCAAACCCGCTTTCGAATGGTCGTTGGATTATGTGAAGGGTTTATTCAACTTCTACCTCTCCGGCATCATTTCTCAAGGGGTTTTGAAGGGGCTGATATTCGTCTGCACCATGCTCGTTACCGCCACCTTCCTGTCAGACCTTACCAGATATCTTTCACAGAGAATTCTGGTGAATATGAAGACCAAGATGATGTGCAACGTCAGAAAGGATCTGTTCGAAAAGATTTCCGACATGAACGTCGGATATTTCAACAATCAACGTAAGGGCGATATTCTTTCAAGTATTTCAAATGACGTAAATGAAGTGCAGAACACCGTCGCGAGCAGCTTCCATATCATTTTCAGAGAACCGCTGCTCGTGATAGGATTTGCAGCAATGCTGTTCTATATGTCACCGAAGCTCACTTTGATCTCCCTGGTGGCATTACCGTTGTCGGCCGTGGTTATCAGCCGGATTACCCATCGCCTCAGAAGAGGAGCGATAGAGACTCAGTCCCTGATGGGTAAGATTCTGAGCCAGTTTGAAGAAGCCATTTCAGGCTCCCGCATTATCAAGGCGTTCAACGCCCAGAAGTATGTGGAGCGTAATTTTGACAGGAACAATGAGTCTCACAGGAGGATCAGCCGCTCAATAGCAAACAGACAGGAGCTGGCTTCCCCTACTTCAGAATTCCTGGGCATCACGGTCGCTGCAGTTGTGCTGTTCGCCGGCGGCTGGTTGAACATGCGCGGCGAGCTCGGTATGACGTGGACGGCATTCGTAGTATACATAGGTTTCTATTGGAGAGTGCTTGAGCCTGCGAAGGCGATAGCAGCTTCGTATGCGAGCATCCAGAAAGGACTCGTCTCAGGCAACAGAATTTTTGCTATTCTGGACGTGGAGAATGAAATCAAGGATCCGGAGAATCCGGTAACCCTGAGCGAATTCCGGGATTCCATCAAGTTTGAGAATGTATCCTTCGCTTATGAAGAGGAACCTGTGCTGAAGAATATAAGTTTTACCGTTCCTAAAGGCAAGATGGTAGCCATTGTAGGCCCTTCAGGCGCGGGAAAATCCACCATTGCCGACTTGATTCCACGGTTCTGGGATCCGTCTTCGGGTTCCATTCTCTTGGACGGAGTCGATATAAAGAATTATTCTCTGAAGTCGTTGCGTTCTCAGATGGGTATCGTGACTCAGGAAGCGGTATTGTTCAACGATACGGTGTACAACAATATCAAATTCGGAATGGAGGATGCTACAAGAGAACAGGTAGTGGCAGCTGCCAAGATTGCCAACGCCGATGAATTCATCTCCCAGATGGAGAATGGCTATGACACCAACATCGGAGACAGGGGCAGCAAGCTGTCGGGAGGACAGCGTCAGAGAATCGCTATTGCGCGTGCGGTTCTGAAAAATCCTCCTATTATGATCCTGGACGAAGCGACATCAGCCCTCGACACCGAGAGCGAGCGCCTGGTGCAGGATGCATTGACGAAACTTATGGCAAACAGAACCTCTGTGGTTATTGCACACAGGCTCTCTACAATTCAGTTTGCCGATGAAATAATAGTGATTCAGGATGGCAGTATCGTGGAGCGCGGCAATCACAAGGAGTTGTTGGATGCGGGTGGTCTATACAGCCATCTGTGCAGCTTACAGACAGTATCTTAACTATGATTACAGGCTCGTTAAATAAGATAATTGAGAAGAGCATTAAGGAGAATTGGGACAGAAATGCTTTGTCCGATTACGAAGGGCAGATTCTTACTTATGGCCAGGTTGCTGAGAAGATAGCAAAGTTGCATCTGATCTTTGACGAATTCGGAATAAAGAAAGGTGACAAGATTGCGCTCTGTTCCAAGAACCAGGCTAACTGGGCCATTGTCCTGTTGGCTACAATTACGTACGGCGCAGTTTCCGTACCCCTTCTTCATGAATTCAAGCCGGGCAATATCCAGAACCTTGTAAACCATTCCGACTCAAGGTTGCTGTTCATCAGTCATCAGATTCTCGAAAGCTTCAATGACGACAAGATGGACAAGCTGGAGGCGATCTATACTCTGAACGATTTCAATCTGGTTTCCTGTATCGACAAACAACACGAAGCTTTCGTAAATCACCTTGACAAGGCGTTCGCGGCTATGTACCCGAACGGCTTCAGAAAAGAGGACGTGAACTACTACAAGGATGACCCTGAGGATGACGTGATTATAAGCTATACTTCCGGAACGACCGGCTTCGCAAAAGGAGTAATCCTTCCATCACGTTCCATCCAGTCAAACTTTGTATTCGGAGACAATGCTGAATTCGGCATCGACCACAATTCAATCGTGGTTTCCATTCTTCCGTCAGCTCATATGTACGGAATGATGCTGGAGGTTCTGTATGAACTTACAATAGGCTGTCACGTGGTCTTCCTGAACAAGATTCCTAGCCCGCAGGTACTTATATCGGTATTCTCTACCATAAAGCCGCACGTCATCATGGCGGTCCCTCTGGTAGTGGAGAAGTTGTACAAGAACGTGGTAGTCCCTTTGAAGGACACCATGACCGGGCCTGAGATTCGGCAGAAATTGATAACCTCCTTCGGAGGCCGTTTCAGCCAGATAGTCGTAGGAGGCGCGGCTCTCAACCGGGAGGTCGACGAGTATTTCCGCTCAATCAATTTCCCGTACACGGTCGGCTACGGAATGACCGAGTGCGGTCCTATCATCACTTATTCTCCTTGGGATAAGACCAAGTTGTTCTCCTGCGGTAAGGTGGCCCCGGGGATGGAAATCAAAATCGATTCAAAGGATCCGGAAAGAATTGCAGGAGAGGTATTGGTGCGCGGAGACAATGTCTTTACCGGGTATTACAAGAATTCATCAGCTTACAAGCACTGTTTTACTTCAGACGGCTGGTTGAGGACCGGCGATATCGGAGTGGTTGACCGCGACGGATATCTCTATCTCAAAGGGCGCTGCAAGAGCATGATTCTTGGCCCGAGCGGTCAGAATATTTATCCGGAAGAGATCGAGAGCATTCTGAGCAATCTGCCTCTGGTCGGAGAGTGCCTTGTCATAGCGGACAAAGGAGGAATCACCGCTTTGGTATACCCGAACTATGAAGCGAAGGATGCCAAGCATATGGAAGACGATACATTCCAGCAAGCATTGATAAAGAGTGTTCTGGATGTCAACAAAGATTTGCCGGGATATTCTCAGATATCAAAAGTTGAGATTATGCCTGAAGAATTTGAAAAAACACCGAAAAAGAATATTAAACGTTATTTATACCAGCGATAATACTATGAGTAACAGTGGTAACAAATTTGATGAGAGCTATCTTGAGATGGCTGAATTATGGGCAAAGAATTCATATTGCGTACGCAGAAAGGTAGGCGCCATTCTCGTTAAAGACAGGATGATTATTTCTGACGGCTATAACGGCACCCCTTCAGGGTTTGAGAATGTGTGTGAATATGATGACGGCACTACCAAGCCGTACGTGCTTCACGCTGAAGCAAATGCCATCACCAAAGTGGCCAAGAGCGGAAACAGCAGTGACGGGGCGACCTTGTATGTTACCGCATCCCCTTGTATGGAGTGCGCCAAGCTGATAATTCAGGCAGGCATCAAAAGAGTCGTATATCACGATGAGTATAGACTGACAGACGGACTCGAACTTCTTGAAAGAGCGGGAATAGAGGTAGTCAAATTGTAAAGAGTGTTCAAAATGAGTGACAAGAAAGATTTATTCTACAAAATATTTCAGATAATAATCCTTATCTGCGCCATTCTCCTTCTGGCGATAATGGCAGTGAGGTTCTCATCTTCTCTGAAGACCAAAAGCCAGCTTGACGTCAATGCCGTCGGAGGAAACTGGTCAAAGTTGATGCTGGTGCTCAACTCCATCGACAACAATTACATGGAGGAGATTGATTACTCCAAGATTACAGAGGATATGATTCCGAAGATTCTCAAAGAATTGGATCCACATTCTGTATATTTCTCTCCTTCGGAGCTGAAGGAGGCGGAGGAGCCTCTCCAGGGTAATTTTGACGGTATAGGAATAATGTTCAACGTGCCGAATGACACGGCCATAGTCACTAACGTCATAGTCGGCGGCCCGTCGGAAAAGGCAGGCTTGCTTTCGGGCGACAGAATCATTACGGTGGACGGCAGAAACATAGCCGGTGTCAAATTACCTCAGGATTCAATGGTAACCCTCATCAAGGGACCGAGGGGATCAACGGTTCATGTCGGTATCAAGAGAGTGGGAGAAGAGAATCTGATAGATTTCCCGATAGTGAGGGACGTCATCCCAACCAACAGCGTAGATGTGGCGTTTATGCTCAACGATACGACCGGTTTCATCAAACTCTCAAAATTTGCCAGAACAAGTTATATGGAGTTCATCAGAGCGATGGCCGACCTGACCTCCAAAGGGATGAGAAGACTGGTCTTCGACCTGCGGGACAATACCGGCGGTTATCTGGATCAGGCTCTGATGCTCAGTAACGAGTTCCTCAATAAAGGGGATTTGGTTGTATATATGGAGGGAAGAAAGAGGGAGAGACAGGATCTCTTTGCCGACGGCAAGGGAGCTTTCAAAGATCTGCCTCTGGCAATCCTCATCAATGAGGCCAGCGCTTCTTCAAGCGAGATATTCGCCGGAGCGATGCAGGATAATGACCGCGCAGTCATCTATGGCCTGCGTTCATTCGGAAAAGGACTGGTACAGGAGCCGGTTTATTTCTCAGACGGTTCGGGTATCAGGCTTACGGTGGCTCACTTCTATACCCCTTCAGGCAGATGCATACAGAAGCCTTTTGATGATTATGAGATGGACTTTGCAAAACGTCTTGAAACGGGAGAACTTTTCAATGCCGACAGTATCAAGGTGGTAGATTCTTTGAAATATACCACTAAAGGGGGAAGGGTAGTTTATGGCGGCGGAGGTATCATCCCGGACGTATTTGTTCCTCTTGACACAGTCAGCACCAACAGGTTCATCGCAAAATGCAACAGGCAGGGCGCTCAGTCCAAATTCGCCATCGCATTTGCGGACAGACACAGGAGCGAGTTGAGAAATCTCAACACCCTGGAGCAGGTGAACGAATTCTTGAATAGAAGCAATGTGGAGGGAGAATTCTTGAATTATGCTGCTTCGATCGGGCTGGTACCGACGCCGGCTCAGTGGAATCAGGACAAGGAGATGATTCTGACGCAGTCGA
>JAFSTD010000001.1 GCA_017450655.1 Bacteroidales bacterium
CTTTAACATAAGAGTCGAAGTTTACACCGCATACGAACATTGGAGTGTCGTCCTTTGAAGGAGCTGACATTACAACGTATTTAGCGCCTGCGTTCAGGTGAGCCTGAGCTTTCTCTTTTGTAAGGAACAAACCGGTAGATTCAACTACGTACTCAGCGCCTACCTCATTCCATGCCAACTCGTTAGGATCTTTGCAAGCAGTTACGCGAATCTTTTTACCGTTTACGATAAGAAGGCTCTTCTCAACGTCAGCTTCGATTGTGCCTTCGAAAGCACCGTGCATTGTGTCATATTTGAGCATGTATGCCAAATAATCAACAGGGCACAAATCGTTAATACCTACGACTTCAATGTCATTTCTGTTTTGTGCAGCGCGGAATACAAAACGACCTATACGTCCGAATCCGTTAATACCAACTTTTACTGTTTTCATCTTTCTTTGAAATAAATTATTTATATTTAATATTCGATTCTTCAAAACCGCCGCAAAGGTAAAAAAAAATCTGAGAAATAGATTAACTTTGTCACTTCAAAGTGTGGAAAATTAGATGATAAGAGAGATTTTAGTTACCAACGACGATGCGTACGATTCAAGAGGTGTAAAATACCTCGCAGAATTTATGCGCAGGTATGGAAACGTGACGGTTGTAGCTCCCCGTACACCACAATCCGGGAAAGCTACGGCCATATCGATGAATACACTCTTCAGACTTGAAAAAATGAGTGAGGAGCCGTCCAGCATCAGCAAAGGCTCCATCACTTGGTATTGCTTCAACGGTACTCCGGTCGATTGCGCCAAAATGGGTATTAATCTGTTCGTAGAAGAGGGGAGAATGCCTGACATGCTCATTTCCGGCATCAATCACGGCTCCAATGCTTCTATCGCCGTTGCATACTCTGGGACGGTAGGAGCGGCCATAGAAGGGGCAATTTACGGCATCCAGTCCATCGCGCTCTCCATAGATGAATTCTCTCCGGATCTGATTTTCGACGGAATAGACAAGTATTTGCCTCAGATAATAGACAATCTGATCGCTCATCCGCTGTCGGAGGGCATTATTCTCAATATCAATTTCCCTAATCTGCCACTGGACCAGATCCAGGGTATCAGATTCGCGCATCAGGGCAAGGGAAGGTGGACCAAAGAGTTTGACCGCTTTGAAGGTCCTGACGGAAGGGTTCACTACGTGATGGGCGGCTATTTCATCAATCAGGAGCAATACGACGTTCAGAAACCTATTGTCGGTCAGTCCGATGCAGATCACCTTTTGAACAACTACGGATACGTAGCCATAGTTCCTTTGAGAATAGACAATACCGACCATAAAGAGAAAACCCGTCTCGAGAAAGAGTGGTCATTTTCATAGAATAAAGCGATGAAGTATTACCTCATAGCCGGCGAAGCATCCGGAGACCTTCACGGATCCAACCTAATGAAAGGACTCCTGAAACAGGACTCTGAAGCGGAATTCCGTTTCTGGGGAGGAGACAAGATGGCTGCAGTCGGAGGGACTCTCGTACAGCATTATAAGGAGAGTGCCGTAATGGGTCTGATGGAGGTTATCGCCAAACTGGGCAAGATATCCGGCAATATAATTCACTGCCAGCAGGATATTTTAGAATACAGGCCCGATGTGGTGATCCTGATCGACTATCCTGGCTTTAACCTTAAGATAGCCAGATTCTGCCATGAGAAAGGGATCAGGACCTTTTATTACATCGCTCCCAAAGTCTGGGCATGGAATGAATCGAGGGTAAAACTGATTCGCAAATGGGTGGACAAAGTGTTCGTGATTTTCCCGTTTGAAGTAGAATATTTCCGTGGCAAGGGGATCGAGCCCGTCTATTGCGGCAATCCGCTTCTGGACAGCATAGCTCAGGATAAAAGCGCCACGGAGACAAGATCCGATTTTCTGGCC
>JAFSTD010000052.1 GCA_017450655.1 Bacteroidales bacterium
AGTTAGAAACGTCCTTAAACTTTTTGTAAACCGACGCAAACCTAACATAAGCAACTTCATCAAGTGCTTTAAGCTCTTGCATAACAAGTTCGCCTATTTTTTTGCTTTCAATTTCCCTGTCAAGTGAACCAGAAATTTGTTTTTCTATTTTGTCAACAACAGCATCAATTTGTGCAATTGAGACTGGTCTTTTCTCACAAGCCTTAATAATGCCCGATCTAATTTTCCCAGCATCAAAGGCCTGTCTCTCACCATTTGACTTTACCACCAAAATTGGCACAGTTTCAATTGTCTCATATGTTGTGAATCGCCTGCCACAGCCAAGGCACTCACGTCTTCTTCTTATTGAGTTGTTTTCATCGGCCGAACGCGAGTCAATAACCTTGCTCTCTTCACAGCCACAATACAAGCATTTCATATCATTTCTCCTATCTGCATTATAGCAGCTCATTCTCCAAGCCATTGCTTTGACGCCGCTTTCACTGCGGGCAAACTGGCTCTGGAACATATGATGCCTGTGATTCTGATGTCGGAAGGGTTTATTGCAAACGGCAGCGAGCCTTGGAAGATTCCTGCCATGGCAGATTACCCTGCCATCAAACCTCCGTTCATAGAGTCTTGCGAAGGTCACTTCAATCCTTATGAGCGTGATCCTGAGACTTACGTCCGCAAGTGGGCGATTCCGGGCAAGAAAGGATTGGAGCACCGTGTGGGAGGTCTTGAGAAGAATCCTCTCGGCGTCATATCAAGTGACCCGGAGAATCACGCCAGAATGGTTGCGGACAGAGCAGAGAAGGTAGCCCGCGTAGCAAACTACATTCCTGAACTCGAGGTTCACGGAAAGGAGAAGGGAGACGTTCTAGTAGTAGGATGGGGCGGAACTTTCGGCCATCTTTACACTGCGGTCAAGACGCTTCAGGCTCAGGGCAAGAGCGTTTCTCTGGCACATTTTGACTTCATCAATCCGCTTCCGAAGAATACTGATAAGGTTCTCGGCGGATTCAGCAAGATTATCGTATGTGAATTGAACAGCGGTCAGTTCGTGGATTATCTCCGGGCTAAGATGCCGCAGTTCAATTATCTGCAATATAACAAGGTTCAGGGACAGCCGTTCATCGTCTCGGAGATAGTGGACGCGGTGAATGCCGTTTTATAGGAGGATTGTCATGAAATACACAGCACAGGATTTTAAAAGCAATCAAGAAGTAAGATGGTGTCCGGGATGTGGTGACCACGCAGTCCTTGCAGCTTTGACAAGAGCTTTCCCTGAGATCAGCGAACAGCTCAATTACGATAAGGAGAGATATGTGATAGTATCCGGCATCGGCTGCTCGTCCAGACTCCCTTATTATGTGAATACTTACGGTTTCCACAGCATCCACGGCCGCGCAACGGCTATTTCCACCGGTATCAAGGTCGCCAATCCCGACATTACGGTATGGCAGGCTTGCGGTGACGGAGACGCTCTGGCAATCGGAGGAAACCACTTCATTCACGCTATCCGCCGAAACATCGACATCAATATCATTCTCTTCAACAATCAGATTTACGGACTAACCAAAGGCCAGTACAGTCCGACCTCGAAGCTTGGCGCCATCACCAAGACTTCTCCTTACGGTACCGTGGAGCATCCATTCTCCCCGGGTATGCTTGTACTTGGAGCGCGCGGCACATTCTTCGCCAGAAGTCTCGACACTGAGCTGAAACTCAACCAGGAAATATTCGTGGAAGCTGCCAATCATGACGGTACGTCAGTCTGCGAAATGCTTACAAACTGCGTGATCTTCAACGACGGAGCTCATGCCGGTTTTGCAAACAAGGAGGAGAAAGAGGACCGCACGATTACTCTTCGCGACGGTCAGAAGATGATCTTCGGAAAGAACCGCAACAAAGGTCTTATGTTGGCGGGAAGAAAACTGGTGGTTGTGGAGATTGGCAAAAACGGTATCACCGAGACCGACCTTCTGACTCACCACTCCGATACGGTCGATTCCGGTATCCACAGTATGCTCATCAATATGAAATATCCTGATTTCCCGGTTGCTTTGGGTGTTATCAGAAACGTGAAGGATAAGACATACGATGACAACGTCCACGCCCAGTTGCTCGAAGTTAAGAGCAAAGCCACAATCCACAGTATGGACGAGCTACTTAACAGCGGAAGTACTTGGGAAGTTAAATAATAAGTATTAAATTAGCATATATTCCATTAATAAATAAAAACACAACAATATCATGAAAGTTAACGAAATCATGGCTGCTTTGGAGCTAAAGCACCCTGGTGAAAAAGAGTACCTTCAAGCTGTGCGCGAAGTGCTCGAATCAGTAGAAGAGGTTTACAACCAACATCCTGAGTTTTAAAAGGCCAAGATTGTTGAGAGAATCGTTGAGCCTGACCGTATCTTCACATTCAGAGTTACCTGGGTTGACGATAAGGGCGAGGTTCAGACAAACCTTGGATATCGTGTCCAATTCAATGCCGCCATCGGTCCTTACAAAGGTGGTTTGCGTTTCCACAAAGCCGTAACCCCTTCAATGTTGAAATTCCTGGGTTTTGAACAGACATTCAAAAATGCTCTCACCACTCTTCCTATGGGTGGCGGTAAAGGTGGTTCTGATTTCGATCCTGTCGGAAAGTCAAATGCTGAAATCGAGCGTTTCTGCCAGGCTTTCATGCTTGAACTCTGGCGCAACATCGGTCCTGACACTGATGTCCCTGCAGGTGACGTAGGTGTAGGCGGCCGCGAAATCGGATTCCTCACCGGTATGTACAAGAAGCTTGCCCGCGAGTACAATACAGGCGTTTTGACAGGAAAAGGTATGACATGGGGCGGCAGTATTCTCCGTCCTGAAGCAACCGGCTTCGGCGCTTTGTATTTTACTTCACAGGTTCTTGCAACAGCAGGTAAGGATATCAAAGGCAAGACAGTCGCTATCTCAGGTTTCGGAAACGTTGCATGGGGGGCTGCCACAAAAGCTACCGAGCTCGGCGCCAAGGTTATCGCAATCAGCGGTCCTGACGGTGTCTGCCAGATTCCTGACGGTATCACCAAGGATATGATCGACTATATGCTTGAAATGCGTGCTTCAAACCGCAACAAAGTGCAGGATATGGCCGACAAGTTCCCTGGCAAGGCTAAATTCGTAGCAGGCAAGAAAGCGTGGAGCGTTAAATGCGACATCGCACTTCCTTGCGCTTTCCAAAACGAGCTTAACGAGGATGACGCCAAAGAACTTCTTGCAAACGGTACCTGGTGCTGCTGCGAAGTTTCCAATATGGGTTGTACTCCTGAAGCTATCCACACATTCCAGAAGGCTGGAATTCTCTTCGCTCCGGGTAAGGCAGTCAATGCCGGTGGCGTAGCAACTTCAGGTCTTGAAATGACTCAGAATGCCGCTCACCTCGCTTG
>JAFSTD010000053.1 GCA_017450655.1 Bacteroidales bacterium
CTTTTTGAGAAGATTGGTAGCTTTCAGGATGGAAGTTATTCTGTCAGCGGGAATCGCTTTGGTGGACGCAGTTTCTTTGAAAGGCATCGTAACGTTCACTGCGTCATATTCTCTCAAGAAAGTCCGGTAGGCCTCGTCGAAAGAGGGGGTCTCTATCAGGTCGTAACTGTCACCGCACTCTCCGAAAGCGGTTTTGAAGAGGGCTGGACTCTGGCTGTGGGATATCGGATATCCTATGAGGCCGAACTTCATCGTCTGCTCATTTTTTGACGCACGGCTTCGTAACTGAGAATGGCTACGGATGCAGAAACGTTGAGGGAATCCAGTTTTCCCAGCATCGGAATTAGAATCTTCTCGTCAGAGCGCTCTCTCCAGAAGTCGGTGAGACCGTCTGATTCGGTGCCGAAAACGATGGCGGTAGCTTTGGTCATATCTACAGCATAGTATGGATGAGAATCCTGAAGCTGTGCTGTGAGAATCCGGAACTTGTTGGATTTTAGCCATTTGTATGCTTCTTCCGAAGTGCAGGCAAATACGGGGGAAGTGAAAACTCCGCCTATGCTGGCTCTGATGAGATTGGGATTATAGAGATCTGTGAGAGGGTCGCAGATGATGACTGCAGCTGCTCCTGCGGCGTCGGCGGTTCTGAGAATGGCTCCGAGATTTCCCGGTTTCTCCACCGCTTCCAGCACGATGACCAAAGAGCCGTCGTCGGCCTTGATCTCATCAAGATGCCGTTCTTTCACTTTGATTACGGCGACAATCCCCTCAGTCCCTTCTCTGTACGCTATTTTTGAGTAAACGTTTTGAGATACTTCGACGAGTACGTTTTCCCTGACTCCGAGAATCGTCAGCGCTTCTTCGCGGGAAAGTAAGTCGGGGCAACAGAAGACAGTTTCCGGCTCGAAACCGGCTGCGAGGCAATTCTCAAGCTCTCTTCTCCCTTCAACGACGGCCAGACCGCGCTCCCTGCGATACTTCGATTTTTCACTGAGCACCACAACATCCTTTATGCGAGGATTCTGCGTTGAAGTGATGAGGTCCATCAGCTGTTGTTCTCTTGAGAATTATTCTTCTCAGGCCTCATCTGAGGGAAGAACAGTACGTCCTGAATTGTCTGAGAATTGGTCATGAACATAGTCAGACGGTCGATACCCATACCCATTCCCGATGTAGGAGGCATACCGTATTCCAGGGCGCGAACGAAGTCCATGTCTATGTACATCGCCTCGTCGTCACCTTTGGCTTTCAGCTTGGCCTGGTCGAGGAATCTCTCGTACTGGTCGATAGGGTCGTTCAACTCGCTGTATGCATTGGCAAGCTCTTTGCCGTTTACGAACAGCTCGAAACGCTCTGTAAGGCGCGGATTTGTACGGTGTCTCTTGGTGAGAGGAGACATCTCCACCGGGTAGTCCAGAATGAAGGTTGGCTGGATAAGCTTCTTCTCACAGTATTCTCCGAAGAGAGCATCCACCAACTTCCCATATCCGAACGAGTCGTCTATCGATACATGAAGTTTCTTGCAGGTGGCGCGAAGTTCGTCCTCGGTCATATTGCTGATGTCGACCCCAGCATACTCCTTGATGGCGTCCAGCATTGTGAGACGGCGATATGGAGCCTTGAACTCTATCTCATTACCCCATACGTCGAATTTGGTCTTGCCGTTGGTGGCGATCGCTATTCTCTCAATCATCGTCTCCACAAAGCGCATCATCCAGTTGTAATCCTTGTAAGCCACGTAGATCTCCATGCAGGTGAACTCAGGGTTGTGGGTGTGGTCCATTCCTTCGTTGCGGAAGTCCTTGGCGAACTCGTAAACACCTTTGAAGCCGCCTACGATGAGGCGTTTCAGGTAAAGCTCGTTGGCTATACGGAGGTACAGCGGAATGTCCAAAGTATTGTGGTGAGTGACGAAAGGTCTTGCTGAGGCTCCGCCCGGGATTGACTGGAGAATAGGAGTCTCGACCTCGAGATATCCGTGCTCGTTGAAGTAATTCCTCATCGTGTTGATGATGGTGGTCCTCTTCACGAATGTCTCCTTAACCTGTGGATTTACAATAAGATCCACGTATCTCATCCTGTATCTCAACTCCGGATCGGCGAATGCGTCGTACACTTCTCCGTCTTTCTCCTTCACGATAGGAAGCACTCTGAGGGACTTGCTGAGAACGGTAAGGGTCTTGGCGTGTACTGACAGCTGACCGGTCTGGGTGATGAATGCGTATCCCGTGATTCCTATGATGTCTCCAATGTCGAGAAGTTTCTTGAAAACCGTATTGTAGAGTGTCTTGTCTTCGTCAGGGCAGATCTCGTCTCTCTTGATGTAGACCTGAATTCTTCCCTCGCTGTCCTGAAGCTCTATGAAAGAGGCGGCGCCCATAATGCGGCGGCTCATTATTCTGCCGGCAATAACTACGTCATTGAAATTGTGAATCTCATCGTTATATCCCCGTTTTATCTCTTCCGTAGTAGCGTTGACAGGGTACTCCGGTGCCGGATAAGGGTTGATGCCAAGTTCCTGAATCTGTTTTAATGAATTGCGACGATTCGCTTCTTGTTCGTTGAGGTCCAATAATTCCATAGTATGTTTCTATTGCTTTGTTTGGCACAAAATTAGCTTATTTTTTCTTGCAAAGCTAAAATAATGAAATAAAAACAGTAACTTTGCTCGTTATGACTCCCGTTGTAGAGAAAAAATGGAATGTGAAAGAGTCGGGCAACCCCGCTCTGGTAAGGCAACTGGCTCAGGAAGTTGGTATTGACCAGGTTCTGGCCAACCTTCTAGTGCAAAGAGGGATTACTACCTACGAAGATGCCATGGAGTTCTTCAAGCCTGACCTCTCGATGCTGCATGATCCTTTCCTTCTGCCCGATATGGAAAAGGCTGTGGAGCGTATCCATTCTGCAGTGGAGAATAAAGAGAAAATCCTCATCTACGGTGACTACGATGTAGACGGCACTACTGCGGTGGCGCTCTTGTACACATTCTTGAGCAACGTTTCCGCCCGGATGGAGTACTACATTCCCGACAGGTACGATGAGGGTTACGGTCTTTCCTACAAGGGAATCGACTGGGCTCACGAGCACGGCTACACTCTGATTATCACCCTGGACTGCGGTATCAAGGCGATAGAGAAGGTAAAATGCGCCAGAGAATTCGGAATCGACGTCATTATCTGCGACCACCACTTGCCTGATTCCGAGCTTCCTCCTGCACTTGCGGTTGTCGATCCGAAGCGTGAGGACAGCAAGTATCCGTTCGATGATCTGAGCGGCTGCGGAGTCGGATTCAAGGTTGCCGAGGCTTATGCCCACAAGTATGGCATTGAAAGAAGCAAGGTTCTGGATCTTCTCGATTTGCTCGTAGTCAGCATCACTTCCGATCTGGTATCAATTACCGGTGAAAACAGAGTCTTGGCATATTACGGCTTGAAACAGCTCAACGAGAATCCTCGTACCGGCCTGCAATCCATCATCAAGCTTTCAGGCCTTGAAAAGCACAATATCACAATCGACGACATAGTATTCAAGATCGGCCCGAGAATCAACGCTGCGGGCAGAATGGAGTCCGGAAGGACAGCCGTGGATCTGCTTATTTCCCGAAATGACGCCGATGCGAAGAAGATAGGAGACGAGATAAACGTTCACAACAATGAGCGCAAGAGCGTGGACAAGGAGATTACTCAGGAAGCCATAAAGATGGTGCAGAATCTCCCTCAGTTCGAAGGAAAGAAATCCACCGTGGTTTACAATCCTGACTGGCACAAGGGGGTTGTGGGTATCGTGGCTTCACGCCTTGTGGAGGTATTCTACAGACCTACAATCGTCCTTACAAAATCGAACGATTTCATTACCGGGTCAGCCCGTTCGGTGGCCGGTTTTGACTTGTACGAGGCAATCGAATCTTGCTCTGACCTTCTCGAGAATTTCGGAGGTCATACCTATGCGGCAGGTCTTACGATGAGGGAAGAGAATCTGAAGGAGTTTACCGACAGATTTGAGAAGCATGTCGCCCAAATGATTAACAACGATATGCTTACGCCTATCGTAAATATCGATACATATCTGGAGTTCAAGCAGATTACTCCTAAATTCTTCAGGATTCTGAAGCAATTCCAACCGTTCGGTCCGGGTAACCAGTCTCCTGTGTTCATTTCGGAGAAAGTCTATGACAACGGTAACGGAAGGTGCGTGGGATCGGAGAATGGTCACTTGAAGTTGGAGCTGATACAGGAGGATTACACTTATCCGCCACTTTCGGCAATTGCTTTCAACAAGTCGGAGCACTTCGCCCATCTGCATGCCGGCAACCCGGTGGATATCTGCTATTCGATAGCTGAGAATTATTATCGCGGTCTGGCCAACATTCAGCTCAGAATCAAGGATATCAAGGACCGTGACATTTTCTAGAGGATATAATCAATCACAAAC
>JAFSTD010000054.1 GCA_017450655.1 Bacteroidales bacterium
CCCGAAGAGTATGAGCTATTTCAGACGAGAAAAGGCCAGACAGCTCTCAAGCTCGTATCTGATTTCATCAACGGAGAGGGCTATGACTCCATGTCTGATGAGGACAGAGCAAAGGTCATTACCGATCTGTATGGCTTTGCAAGGGATACCGCAAAGAATTCCGTCCTGCTGTCGAGAGGAGAACAGACAGAGAAATCAGACTATGACAAGGCAAGAGCCATAAAGGACGCAGGCGGTATGTCATGGGCGCAGTATTATCAGACCAAGGAAGGCCGCGACATGGACGGCAGCGGAAAGCCCGGAGCAGAAGAGACCGCACAGTATCTGTTTGAGAACTTCCCGGAGGACAAGGCAAAGAAGATATTCGATGCCTACTATCCTGACTCCAAGACTCCATATGAGGAATATGCCGGGCACGCTCAGGAGATAAAGGATGCGGGATTCACCAAGCAGGAGTATGACGCGCTGACTGCCACAGTCAAAGAGGCTAAGACCGGAGCAGAATCATGGGATTCCAAAGGCGACAATGCAGTCATCGATGCTGTAGTGGCTGCTGTTGGCAAAGGCCTGTCGGAAGATGGAGCTACCCTTCTCATTACAGAGAACACGAGCAAGTACTACGCAAACCCGTACTCTGCTCTGATCGACAGCGGCAGATCCATGCAGGAGAGCATGGATATCCTCAACCTGATAGATGCACCGGGCAAGAAAGACGGCAAGGAAGTCCCGCCGGACAAGGCCATACAGCAGGCAGAGCTTAAAGCCTACTACAAGGAACATCCCGAAGAGGAAGTAGTTATCGCTCTCATCTGGGATTCAATGGGATACACCGGAAAGAACACCAAAGACTTTGAGACTTATAAGAAGACTCTCAAATAAAAATAAAGACCTACCTATTTAGGTAGGTCTTTTTTCATAGAGAGGAATTCTTTTATTCTGAGAACTCTTTTTCTACTTTTTCTCGAATCTTTTTCTCAATGTGTTTTTTGTGATCCTCAGATTTCAACTGTCTGATTACAAAATGATATACTAACCCGATTAGGCCTGGAATAATGGCCAGTACTATTCCAATAAATGCAAGTTGGGCTTCTTGACTTGTAATTCCTTTTGGCAGTAGGTCTAGAAAGAACTGGCTAATCTTCGTTTCATTGAACGCCAAGTAAAAAAGAACGAGAAATGTCACTGCAAGGAGTGCGTATAGTACTTTACTGAAGTTGTCGGCTCGGTCGATTTTTCTCATTGCCGCAGTTGTTTGTTTTAGTATTTGCTGCTCAACAATCTCTGTTCTGGTCTGGGCTTTTACATCTTGCCTTATTTTTTCCTCTGCCTCAGCTCGTTCTTCTGCAGATTTCTCCTGTTGTTCAAGTAACTGTTTCTTCGCTGAGGCTTCTGAAGCTTCAATTTGCTTTTTGTGCTCTTCAGTTGTTTCACGTAGAATAATATCAAAAGCTCCATCTACAGCGGCAACATAATCATCTGGAGTATCAAATGTAAAGCTACCGCTATTCTGAACAAGTTCTGTTATTATTCGTTCTTTTACCTCAGCTTCGGTAGTCTTCTTGCTGAGAATCTCGGTCAGCATATCAGCATCAATAACCTCAGTTTGACTTCCTTGAGCCGGTAAGCGCAGAAAAGAGCAAAATGCCTTATAATCATCTTCCGCTCGCCCCGTAAGTTTGAGAAGAATAGAAAGCCAAACGCTCGGAATTACAACGAGAGGGACGCCCTGGAATTGGTCTTGCGCCCAATTTGTCAGTTGCTGGTCTGCAGAAACGAAAAACTCATTTGTTCCCCATATCGTTTTTGCGCTTGATGCCCTTCTAACACTCCGTACATACAGGAGATTATTAATGTCTGTTTCAAGAGATGCCCTGGTCGGGTTATTATAGTGTTCGTATTTATGCCGATATAAATCTATTACAAGGTTCTCGAACTCGTCCTGTTTTTCCGTTGAAAAGTCATCTGTATCCTCATAAGAAATTGTACTTAGAACTTCGCGAATCTGGTTATAAAGATATGATCTAAATGTATTATAATCGTTGAAATGATTCCCAGAGGACTGACACCAAGAATAATATAGCGCGTAGAAGTCATTCGCTTTATAGGTGAAAGCAATCTTTTGCAAAGCTTCCGGTTTTATTGGTGCCTGCCCTTTAGTGAATCCTTTAATCCATGAGATTTGGCCATCAATGACTCTGTTGATTTCTGTGTAGGTTTTATCCGTTATAATCAACTCAATCTTTGCTTCACGGCATTTTTTAACGAACATTTTTGTTACATATTCTCGTTCATCATTATTAAAGCCTGCAAGCCTAAAGATTATATTAGCATCCAAGTAAAACCTTTTACCAAAGAACAGATTGTCTACTGAGATCGTATTTTTCTTAACTGACAGCATACAATACTCATAGCAGCAAGAAACGATCGAGTAGAGGAGTTCGTTTTTATGTGGGTTGTCCCACGTAATAAAATCATCTAATACTGCTATTTCCTCAGAAGAAGCTTCGAAAGAATCCTTATCCCCGTTAAAAACACCTTGCAAAAGGAAAAGAAGATTGCTTGTACTTTTGGAAAAGCAAAAGTAAATATACCTATACAATAGTTCAGATAAATCAATCTCGTTTTCTTTCTTATCCGGGTATTCAAGATAGTATTCCTGAACGAACAGATCTAATTGCGCCTGCAGGCTCTCCTTTGACCGGACTTTCTTCTTCTCGCTCTCAGGTAAACTATAACCATTCCGTCCGCCCTGTATTACTTTCCCTTTTCTTCGTATTGCAAACTCTATTTCTAATGGATCAAATGTCAAACCATAGTCTCTTTCAATTGCAGCTGCAATTGAAACAGCGGATAGTGCCGGTTCGGGAGATTCAGTTAAAACAAGGCAGACAACATCACACAGCTTTTTGTCCCTTGTCGTGTTTGATGAGTCCCTTAGTACCAGAGCGATCCGGAACAGATTCTGTTTCTGCATTCTTTTCATCCCCAGACGACAATGTGGCAGCGCTTTTCTCTGCAGTTCTGTCAGAATAGCAATCAATTATTAAGTCTAAGTCTGCCCAAATCCATTCTAGCACATGAATTCCTCCATTTCCATCCTCGATCACAGCCTTTTTCTTATACCTTTAAGGAGCTTTGCCTTAACTTCTCCCGTTCTTTCATCTCATTTATGATTTCAGCTATAGATTTCTTCCGATGGAATCCTTCTACCAACACTTCTCTAATTGGCAGATCACAACACTTTTTACATATTTCTCTGTTCCCGGATAGGGAACTCAGGCTGTCAGATGTCATGTCAAAATCTCTGCCGCCTACTTTTGCAGTAATTATTAACCACACTTCCATTTCTTTCCCACAATAATCACATTTGTGAATTACCATTGTTATCTCCTTTCATATCCCTATTTATTCTCATCGCAGAATTCCCAGCATTTCTCGAACACGGGACAGCGTTCGCATCTCTCGCTGATAAGGGCATCGGGGTCTTTGTATTCGCCCGGATACTTGCACAGATCGCAGGCGACTTCTGCTATCTCATAGCACTGCTCTTCAGTTAACGCCATCTTCTTCGCTCCTTAATTCCGGCTTAATCTTTATTTTGTCTGAGCAGAACTTGCTCATACATTTGTTGAACATCTTCATCTGCTCATTTCTTATAACCTTATAAGCAAACTCAAGATTATCTGTAAAATTCTTCAAGTCCTTATCACTTACACCAGCATTTCTGCATGCCGCCGCAAACAACACGAGCGGCTTAACATGGTAGCCGTAAATGGTCATGGCATCTGCTTCTATGACATCTGCAACAGGGAGCTTATCCAGCTCTTGCCAAAAAGGGCAACGTTCCGTATCACATTTCAAGCATCCGCAAACATCGCAAAGTATCCTGCGAGCATCTTCTCTGCTTACATATTCAGCCATCTTCCGACTCCTTTCTCAGCCATGCAAGCCAACACTGTTCACAATCTGTTGTTTCATCCGCTTCACACTGCGGGACAGGACAATGCGGAGTGTAATGCCTTGCAGTTATAAACTCAGCCAGCTCTTCATCGCTCATGCTTCGCAGTTTGTCTGCGTTGGTTGGGGCTTTGAAGAACCGACATTCCTCACAGGCACTTGGACTATTGGACGGCGGAACTCCGTCGTAGAAGCAATCTCCGTGTCCCTTAAACCAATGGCAGTCTTTAGAAAAGCAAGCCATCACTCATTCCTCGCAATCGAAGCGTTTGCCCACATCACGGCCTCTTCAAGCCTTGTAAACGCGAGGGACTTCTCTCTGCTCTCTGGGCAGTACTCGTTGATGTAGGCGGCAAGCATCTTTGCCTTGTATCTGATACGCTCATAGCGTTCGGGCTGGCCCTCTTTCGGGGCGTGGTATGTGAATCTGCTTTCAAGTTCTTCGTTTGTCATTATGTTTCCTCCCTTAATATCTCACGTCGGGATCTGAAATCCATAGCTCACCGCGCACCGTAATAACTTCTTCAAAGCGGCGCGGGTCAAATTCACGCCGCGCTATGAATTTGATGCTGTCCGTCAGCGCGTCTGCCATCTTGTTTCGGATGTCGCGTTTCGCGTATTCTGCTACGGCTTCTGGCTTGTATTCACCGAGTTCTAACGGCATTTGCGTCTGGCAAACAAGTTTTCTGATACCGGGGCGCACAACAAGCATTTGAAGTGGCTGATTGATAACCGTCCCGCAGTATTCGCATCTTCCATAGTCGCGCAATGGAGCACCACAATTTGGGCAGTTGGTCACATAATCAGCGCTTCCCATCGTCTTCCGACTCCTTCCTTCTTATCCCGAATGCACACCAGTCCTTTTCAAGACCGAAGCCATGGACGAGATACGTGATTTCGAACAGAACATGGTTCAGCTGATGCGACACATCGAACGGGCCGTCGACCACGTTGAATATGACCTCGTCGCCCTTCTGGTATCCTCTGTCGTTGAGCCGTACCTCAAAGTTCTTCTCACCGGAAAGAACGGCATCGGCATATTCTTTCCGCAGCTTAATGTGATGAACTGTCATCTTCTCCTCCTTCAACTTCCCTCGGCTTCTCATGTTCATCCATCCATTTCCATGTCTGATACAATGCCCATGCCCATGGCTTCCGAATAAATGTGCCTCTGATTGCTTCTCCGTGATAATTGATGATCCGGCGGACTATCTTTTCAAGTTCACGGTCTCCAACTACCATGCTCATCTTCTCCTCCTTATATCGCGACAGCGCGGATCAGCTCCGCCATCGTCGTTATCGTCATGCTCCACTCCGGCATGTTTGCCCTTACCACTGCCGTTGCCATGGGCGGGCAGACAGCGTTGCCGCATCTTGCCACCTGCTGCGACTTGGGGTATGCCTTCCCGGTATAGTCACGGTCGATGATGTAATCCGGCGGGAATCCCATCGCCGCATACAGCTCCTTAGGAGTCAGCATCCTCAGTGAGATATCCGACATGTAGTACCACACGCTGTTTATCTTGAGCAGAAGCACCTCGTCCTCGGCAAGATGGTAACCGCAGTGATCATTCAGCAGCTCACGGATCTGAGGCCAGTAGCCGAGGTCTGCATTGTCGGAATATCTTTCCGCCTTCACGGCCACAAGACCAAACTCCCCGCCGTAGGCTGTCACCGTTCTCAGCGGCTGCACCACGCTCTGCCCCTTGTCCTGGCCTTTGAACTCCGCCATATGGACTGCGGTCAGCGCTTCTCGGTCATGGGCGGTCACCGTGTGCATCGGCTCAGACAGATCCAGAGGATTCCCGTTGCCGTAATACTCAGTAAGATGAGCGGCTGTAAGACCGTATCTGTTGGATGCATCCACCGTAGGCAGTGGCTCGTTTATACCGTTCGCTCTCACGTTCTCCGTCTGCTCCGTGTGGTACTGGATGAAGTTTGCGGCCACAAGGCACTGCTTCACCGTGGACACCACTGTGGACAGCGGCGCATCGATGTCATGCACTCTCGGCTTCTGCCCCTTATGCTCTCCGTATCCGGTCGGCACGATGAAAGGCTTGCCGCTTTTGACGGTGAACTTGTCCACTCCCCTTATTATCCTTCTCAGCGTGTTGTCAGCCAGCGGCCTTACCGCGGTGATCCCGTATCTCTCCTTCAGCTCCTCACGGCCCATGAAGACGGAGTACATCGGCACGGACCAGTCTATGATCTCCGCCGCGGATCTCCACGGCAGGCACTTCCCCGACTTCACTTCAGCGCTGTCCTTCGGGGCGTGTGTCCTTTCCGGCCACCTTATGGGCTGACCGTCACAACGGGCAACGAGAACGAATCTTTTCCTTGTGGTAGGCGCGCCGTAGTCTGCAGCCACCAGCTCCCGATGCTCTACCTCATAGCCGAGATCCCGGAGCTGTGAGAGCCATTTGCGGAAGGTCTGCCCCGCCTTGCTCTTTACCGGCTTGCCCCTGCGGACGGGTCCCCATGTCTGAAACTCCTCAACGTTCTCAAGGATTATTATCCTTGGCCTCACCGTGCCCGCCCAGCGCAGGACTATCCACGCAAGGCCTCTGATGTTCCTGTCAACGAGCGACTTTCCCTTTGCCTTCGAGAAGTGTTTGCAGTCCGGAGAGAACCATGCAAGGCCCACCGGTCTCCCCGCGCAGACTTCTTCCGGGTCCACATCCCATACGGATGCCTGCAGGTGTTCCGTATAGGGATGATTTGTTTTATGCATGAGTATGGCAGCAGGGTCATGGTTTATGGCTATGGTCACGGGTCTGCCTGTTGCAAGCTCTATTCCCGTGCTTGCCCCGCCGCCTCCGGCAAAGTTGTCTACGATGATCTCATCGAGCAAATCTGTCTGCCCCGTCACCTGTTGTCCTCCGTATAGTCCCATGCGTCCACGTCCTCGATGCACTCGTCACAGCCCACTATCTCGCCCCAGTAATTCTTCTTGAAGGTATCGGTCTCGGCCCTGCAGATGGGGCATCTGGGCGGCGGAGTCTGCTCCGGCGGTTCGTAGTAGCTCAGAGGCGGATCGTCATGTCTCGCCATTTTCTTCTCCCTCCGTGATTATCTTTATAAAGGCTTCCTCTATGCGCTGCGACTGATCATCGGTCACCTTATGCAGCATGCACTCCTGCCCGACGTACTTGCCCGGGAAAAGCAC
>JAFSTD010000055.1 GCA_017450655.1 Bacteroidales bacterium
GTGCTCGCACATTGAGTACAATTCTATATCCTTCTGAACTACCATCTGCTGATAATCTTCCTTGAACATAGCCGAGCGCAGGATGGCGGCCCCGTCTTCTTCATAACCTCTGGTTAGAAACTGCATGGACTTGGCTACCCTTTCCGGCGTTTTCAACAGTCCTTCCCGTTCCGGATCTTCTCCGATAAGACGTAAGATTTCTTTGTAATGAGCCATCAACTCTGCAGTTCTGGCTTCGTCAAATACTTCTATTTTTTTATATGACATCAGGTTCTGATTAAATCATTAACAATATTACAAATAATATTTGAAATCATGGAACAATTAGTTAATTTAGCAAACAACGTACAACATAATTGAGGAGTGAGGGGTATGATAGGAGAGGTAATAGATCTGAAGGGAGTTGGTAAGTACTATCGTGTTGGTAATCAGGAAGTAAAGGCCCTTGATGGGGTTGATCTTTCAATTTCGGAGAATGAGTATGTGGCGATAATGGGACCCTCCGGCTCAGGGAAATCCACCCTGATGAATATTTTGGGCTGTATGGATGTTCCGTCTGTCGGAAATTATCGTTTGAAGGGTGAAGATATAGGATTGATGGATGAAGACGAACTTGCCGGGGTTCGCAACAAAGAGATCGGTTTCGTATTTCAGTCCTTCAATTTGTTGCCCCGCTACGATGCTCTGGAGAATGTGGAGCTGCCGCTTGTTTACGGAGGTGTTCCAAGGAAGAAGCGGAAGGAGTTGGCCGAAAGTATGCTTGAAGCCGTAGGCCTGGCAGACAGGATTCATCACAGACCCAATGAGTTGTCAGGCGGACAGAGACAGAGAGTGGCGTTGGCCAGGGCGTTGATCAACAATCCTTCAATACTGCTTGCCGACGAGCCCACGGGCAATTTGGATACGAAGACTTCAAAGGACATTATGTCTCTTTTTGAAGATATTCATAATCAGGGGAATACAATTATACTTGTGACCCATGAAGAAGACATAGCGCAGTATGCCCACCGGATAATAAGACTTCGAGACGGCAGAATAGAATCGGACGAAAGAATTAAATAGTTTTAAAATGGCAATTTATACTAAAACAGGTGATCAAGGCACCACTTCACTGGTAAGCGGTACGAGAGTTTCTAAATGTGACAAACGGGTGCAAGCCTATGGGGACGTCGATGAATTGATATCTTATATCGGCGTATTGAGATGTCACGTATCTGAAGAAGTGGCGTCTTCGTTACTCAGGATTCAGACTGAATTGATGAACGTCGCTGCGTGGCTCGCCTGTGACGTTGAGGTTGAGAAGATGAAGCCTCTCTCCGAAGACGAGGTTAAGTATCTGGAGACGGAGATAGACCGTTATACCGAGATTCTCCCCAAGAAGAATTGTTTCATCATTCCTTCACCGCCACTGGCAGGAGCAGAGTGTCATGTGGCAAGGACAATCTGTCGCAGAGCCGAAAGAAAAGTGGTTGCAATCGAGAAAAAACACTCTCAGGACGGCGCATGTCAGAAATATTTGAACAGATTGTCTGATTATCTTTTCATGTTGGCGAGGTTTTTGTGCGATGTTGAAAAAGCGGAAGAAAAAAAATGGATACCGTAATATCTTTTTTTTATATATCTTTGCGTCCCTTTTATAAAACATACATCTAAAATATATTAATTATGTATTGGACATTAGAACTAGTTTCGAACTTGGAGGATGCTCCATGGCCAGCAACAAAAGATGAGCTGATTGATTATGCTACACGATCAGGTGCACCACTTGAAGTCGTTGAGAATCTTAGTGAACTAGAAGATGACGGTGAAGTCTACGAATCTATAGAAGATATTTGGCCAGACTACCCTACAAAGGAAGATTTCTTCTTTAACGAGGAAGAGTATTAATGTACATATTTAGCTGATTAATGCTTTAAAAGGTTGAACGGTGGGACTTTGGGGTTCTGCCGTTTTTGTTTCTGATAAAATCCCTATTTTTGCAGGAGAAATGAATCAGAATTACAACTGGCACTATGCTCTTCAATTCTTTTGAATTTCTCGTCTTCCTGCCGATAGTCTTTTCCCTTTATTGGTTCGTCTTCAAAAAGCGGGGCTGGCAGAACTTTCTGGTTATCGCGGCCAGTTATGTTTTTTACGGTTGGTGGAATTGGAGATTTCTGGTTCTGATAATCTTCACTTCGCTGTGCAGTTATGTCAGCGGTTTGCTCATTGAGCGGTATGAGGGCCGGCACCGGGTGCAGAAGGCGGTCAGTGCCGCAAACATAGTGCTGAACCTGGCAGTTCTGGGCTTCTTCAAGTATTACAATTTCTTCATAGAGAATTTCAGCGCCCTTTTAAACAGCCTGTTCGGGTATGAACCGGGCTGGGTGACTTTGCAGATAATCCTTCCGGTCGGGATCAGTTTCTACACTTTCCAGGCATTGAGCTACTCGATAGACGTCTTCCGTGGCAAGATTAAAGCCACTCACGATCCTGTAGAATTCTTCGCATACATAAGTTTCTTTCCGCAACTGGTTGCGGGTCCTATCGAGCGTGCGACGAGTCTCCTCCCTCAGTTTCAGAAGGAGCGTCAATTTGATTACAGTACTGCGGCTGACGGGCTCAGGCAGATGCTGTGGGGATTCTTCAAGAAGATTGTCGTTGCCGACAACTGCGCATATATAGTCAATCAGTATTGGGATACGTTTCAATATCAGCACGGAGCGATGCTTATTCTGCTGGGCGTCCTGTTCACTTTCCAGATCTACTGTGACTTCTCAGGCTATTCTGACATCGCCATAGGTTGCGCAAGACTGTTCGGAATCAACCTGATGAGAAACTTCAATTATCCCTATTTCTCAAGGAGTATCCCCGAATTCTGGCGTAGATGGCACATCTCTCTGACTTCATGGTTCAGAGATTACGTCTATTTCCCATTGGGCGGAAGCCGCGGCACAAAAGCGGCGACGGTCAGAAACATTTTCATTGTCTGGGCAATCAGCGGTCTCTGGCATGGCGCAAACTGGACCTTTGTGTGCTGGGGACTGTTCCATTCAGTGATTCTAAGCATATACTTTCTGTTCGGCATCAAGAGTAAGTATGAGCGCGATATCGCTTATGGACGGATTCTTCCAAGTCTGAGAGAGTTTTTCCAGGTCCTTCTGACTTTCGCTCTTGCCGTCGTGGGATGGATTATCTTCCGCGCAGAATCTATGGGGCAGGTATTCGCCTACTTCGGGGCAATTATACACAATCCGTTCATTCAATTCTCTTCAGTCAACGTCCGTGCAATCCTGACGCTTTGCATGTGTCTGGGGCTGACTGTGATAGAATGGATTCAGAGAGGCAGACAGCATGCTCTTCAACTGCCTGAAAGCAAGTTTTTTGATTGTAAAGCCGTCCGCTGGGGAGTCTATTTCGCGGGTTTGTTCATAATTCTTCTTTGTAAAGGTTCAAGTCAGACGTTCATCTATTTCCAATTCTAAACTGTTATGAAGAAGTTTGTCCGCAATTGTCTACTGTTTGCTCTCATTTCGGCGATTCTCTGCGTACTGCTGGAGGTTCTGCTCCTTTTCAAAGTGAATACCTACTCGTACAAGAGATCTTATGTGGAGAGCCATCTGGATGATATAGAATGCCTTCTTCTCGGCAATTCCTACATAGAAGAAGGACTTGATCCGAGCGTGATGGGAGAGGGGGTGTTCAATATGGCCATCTCGGGAAGGGACCTTGAATACGATGTGAAACTTGCTGAGAGGTATATTCCTGTCATGCCTTCTTTGAAAACCGTAATCGTCCCTTTGGATTACAGGCTGTTCGGGTTCGGCCGGGCTGTTGACAATCCTGAGGAGAAGAAAAATGAGGAAGATCTCTCGGACACATACAGATGCATGTACTACAAGTATATGAATATTCATACAGGTGGGTTCTGGAATTGGTCGGAGGTCCTGAATTCAAAATACAACTATGTGTACAGGCTGTTTCAGAGTGATGACGTGGCCAGAGAATGTGACCCGCTGGGCTATATTCCTCTCAGTCTTTCCAAAAAACGTCCCGATTGGCAGTATCGTGCTCTCCCGAGATTAATGGATATGTCGAAACCGATAAACGAATCGGAGAAGAATCTGCTGCTGGCAAGATACAGAAAGATAGCGGAGACTGCCTGCGCTCATAACTGCAGATTGGTAATGATCAGGCCCCCGATGTATAAGACTTACAATGAGGCAATGGAGCCTGAGGTCAACGAAGAGATATCTTGCTTCATCTCCTCTTTACAGGAAGAGTTCCCTTGCGTAGAGTACTACAATTACAATAATGACGGGCGTTTTGTCGAAGATGATTTCTTCGATGCAGGTCATCTGTCAGACCATGGCGCGGAAAAATTCTCCAGAATTGTCAGGGAAGAGATTCTGAATTTGCCTTTTTTTTACTAATTTCGTCACTTTCAGACTGATTGTTATATGCTAGATTTTCTTAAAGCTGCGAATAACTACCTATATACCTATCTGATGATAGGGCTTCTTCTTGGGTGTGGTATCTATTTTACAATTCGGACTAAAGGTGTGCAGTTCAGGCTGTTCAAAGACAGTTGCAGGCTCCTTTTCAAAGGCGATGACGCTTCTGCTAAAGGCGAGAAGCACATTTCTTCTTTTCAGGCGTTTGCAGTTTCTCTCGCCAGCCGCGTGGGCACCGGTAACCTTGCCGGAGTTGCTACCGCCATCACTATAGGTGGTCCCGGCGCAGTTTTCTGGATGTGGGTTACCGCTTTGTTGGGCTCTGCAACAGCATTCGTGGAGGCCACTACAGCTCAATTGTATAAGAGAAAAGACAAGGACTCTTTCATCGGCGGTCCGGCATATTACATGGAGTCGGGTCTCGGCCTTCGCTGGATGGGTGTTGTTTCGGCCGTGCTGATTATTCTCACTTTTGCGTTCGGTTTTACTTTGGTTCAATGCAATACAATCGGTTCGGCATTCGAGCATCAGTTCGGATTTAACCACGTTGTTGTCGGCGCCGTTGTGTCACTGGCTCTGGCTCTCATCATTTTCGGAGGAATCCAGCGCATCGCCAAGGTGGCTTCAGTCATTGTACCGTTCATGGCTATCGGATATTTGCTGATGGCGATCTTTATCATAATCATGAATATTACGAGTATTCCCGAGGCTTTGAGAACGATATTCGAATCCGCTTTCGGAGTACGTCAGGCTTCCGGCGGTTTGATAGGTGCAGCAATCATGCAGGGTGTGAGAAGAGGCCTGTTCAGTAATGAAGCAGGTATCGGTTCCGCTCCTAACGCTGCGGCGACAGCGCACGTTTCTCACCCGGTAAAACAGGGTCTGGTTCAGGCTTTGGGAGTATTCATCGACACCATCGTTATCTGCTCCTGCACGGCATTCATCCTTCTGGTCAGCGGTGTTCCTTTGGACGGCTCCGGTGGAATTGGTATAGAATTGACACAGAAGGCTATGACCAATGAAATAGGACATTTCGGCAGCATATTCCTGACTGTATCTTTGTTTTTCTTCGCTTTCAGTACGGTGATAGGAAACTACTATTACGGTGAGGCCAACTTGAGATTCTTTACAAAAAGCAAGGTCGCTATGACCGTCTTCAGAATTCTCGTTGCCTGCATGGCGATGGTAGGTGCCTGCATATCACTCGAATCAGCGTGGGAGCTGAGCGATATAATGATGGGCTTCTCAGGAATTTTCAACCTGATCGCTCTCGTGATACTCTTTCCTAAGGTTATTACGGCGCTGAATGATTACGTTCGCCAGCGCGACCAGGGAAGCAAGAATCCTACTTATCCGGATTGGTGGGAAGAGAACAAGACCGACAAGAAATAGCGCCTATTTAAAGTAGGCCGGGAACTTTGCGGCCAACTCATCCCCTCTGGTAAGGACTCCGTCAATCAAGCACACCGCGGTCACTTCTCCGCTTACGCAGAGCTTCATATCGGCTTTTCTGTAGATATCCTGCTCAAATATGAACCTTGCTCCATTGCGGCGCAAATTAAGGCAGGATACGAACTCTTCCTGTCCTTTGAGAGGGGTTTTGTATTTGATGGTAATCTCCGATACCACGACGTCTATCCCTTCGTCGTGCCACTTCTGAAATGAGAAACCTTCGTGCTTCAGCCACTGGTGTCTTGTCGCTTCGAAATAGTGCTGATAATTGGCATTATTGACTATACCCTGGATGTCACATTCGTAATCCCGGGTTTCCATTTCGACAGAATAGATATAATTCTTCATGGCTGAGGTTTCTTGGACAATGCAAGATAGGAATTTTAATCCAAAAAACGCTATTCTAAGAGAGCCTGTCGTAAGAAATTCTGAGAGGAATGGCCAGCTCTTGCAAGAATGCAGCAAATCTGGTCTCGAAGTCAGTAGGCTTTATGCTTCTTGTAAAGTGGAGTACAAGCTGACCGTTGCATCCGATGCAGGAAGCTGCGCCGATGTTTCCGATTTGCCGTCCCAGAATGAAATCCATCTCCTTTACGAAAGGTTTAATCTCTTCAGGCAAATCCACCTTGCCCAGATTGGAGAGGGTGTGAGAACAGAATTTGTCGCCGTGAGTGCGTTTGATAAAATCTATAACGTGTTTTTTGATGAACAGAGGAATGCATCCTATGGCGAAGTTGTCCTCAAGCTCCACGTTCTTTGCAATCTTGGGCTCCAGATTGCTTGATATAGTGTAAAGCTGTTTCTGAAGTTTTATTTCGTGCAGGATCTGCTCAAAAGTGTAGTAAGTGTTGCGTACGTCGACTCCGACGTTTACGTATGAGGAGAAGTTTCTGAAAGTTTTGCTGTGAAAGATCGGCCTCAGATTGACCGGAACGTTCACCTTTACGGCAGTCAGTTTTTTGCGAGAACGGTCATCTCGCTGCATCTCCTGAATGGTGTAAATCATTGCCGCAGTCAGCAGATCCGTAATCGAGCAGTCGTATTTTGAAGTGACCGCCTTTATCTCCTTGATCGGGATGGAAAAGCGGGTATCACGCAGGGTTCTGATTGCTTCTTTTCTCCCTTTGATATGGTAAGCCGGAGTATTCCTTTCAAGCTCTCCTTTCTTTCCGCTGAAGTGATCGAAGCTGTCTTCAATCTCCTCCGGGCAAGGGGTCTGAGCGGGATCGAGGGCGACGTCATTGTAAGTCGCATAAACCCCGTAGCGGACTCTTATGTATTCTGTAACGAGGGAAGTGAGGAAAACCATCGCTCCGTGTCCGTCGGTAAGAGCGTGAAAAATATCCAGGACAATCTTGTTCCCGTCGATGCTGACTCTGAACAGATATCCCCCGTTAGTTTTAAAGCTGAAACGACGCAGGGAGGCAGGCTCGGATATATGAGGCTCTTCATCGATCTTCTTCAGTTGCCACCAGAAAATACCTCCGCCCAGAGAATAACGGAAACTTGGCATTCTCTGCACCGTTCTGTTCAGAGCGGATTGAAGACTGCTGGCATCCACGGGTTCACTGAGGGTTGCGCTAAGCCTGAACAGGGTAGCGTATTTTTTTGTAAGAGAAGCGAGATATATGTTGGATGCGTTGTCAATACGCATTTTAAGAGGAGCCTTCATATTGCTTTCTTTTTCCGGTTACAAAGAAACAGCGTATATGCGCATGCGTAAAAAAAATGTTTCCGATACAGCAATAAAGGGATAAACACCCCTCTTGAGTGACGAAACGGGTATAATAGGGATAAGAACGGGAGAAATAATCATTCGTCACAACCGAATTGTGATGAATATGCCCCTATTAATGCTAACTTTACAAAGAATAACAGCTATTGAGAGATGAAGAGACTGCTTTTTTTTATAATGGTCGCCCTCATGCTTGCTTCCTGCGCTTCACAGCGTTCTTTTATGGCCTCCTTTTCTGAGAGCGTAATCCGTAAAAGCAAAGAGAAGCAGATGCCTAATATATCCTTATCTGTGTTGCCAAAGAAGATATCGAAAAGGTTGAAACCGGAGCTGATGTTGGTGACGAAGAATGATTGCGTCATGCCGGTCTATTGCATCAACAAAGGGGCTGATAAATGTATTCTCTATCTTCATGGAGGGGCTTATGTTGAAGATATAACCCTTTTCCACTGGGATTTCATAGCTAAAATCGCCAAGAAGACCGGGGCTGAGATATGGGTTCCGATTTACCCGCTGGCGCCTGCTCACACATACCGGGAGACGTTCACTCTTCTGGAAAAGACCTATGATCAGATACTCGACAGTCACCGCCCTTCCGAAGTTTTCTTTATGGGAGATTCTGCAGGCGGTGGTTTGGCTGTCGCCCTATGTGAAATGTTGCCGGGCCTGAGCCTGCCGCAGCCGAGAAGCCTCATATTGTTGTCACCTTGGATCGATGCCACTATGACAAATCCCAACATAACTCAATTTGCCGATGTCGACCCGATGCTTAATGCCGACGGTCTTATGGTGGCCGCACAGTGCTGGGCAGGGGAGGACACCGAAATCGCCGGAGGAGTTCCTCCGGAAGACAGTATGCTGTGGGATTGGCATATAAGTCCGATTTACGGAGAATACTCAGTTCTGCCCAGAGTGGAACTGTATGCAGGTACGCGTGAGATTCTCATGCCCGATATCCTGAAATTCAATACCCTGCTGCGGGAAGCGGGCGTGACCAGTTATCTCCATATCGGGCACGGTTGCAACCACGTCTATCCTCTCTTTCCGACCCCTGAGGCCAAGGAGGCAATCAAAAGAATCTGCTCCCAGATTAATGAATAAAAAAAGGATGACCTCGCCGGCCATCCTTCTTTTATACTGTAAGAATTCTTATTGATATAGGAATCTTCTGATTGACATCTTAGGAGTCTTCTCAAAAGGCTTGTCCATAATCTCAACTTTGGAGATCTGGCTGTATGCAGGAAGCTGTCTGTTTGCGCCAAGCCTGATATTCTCAGGAATGTTGGCTTTAGCCTCATTGTCAAGAAGAGCTTTTGCAATTTCTTGTTCATCAAGGAATACAAGAGCCACGAGCTTGCCGCCACGGTCTACAACCACACTCTCCATCGCGAATTGCTGGTTATTGACTACCGCCTCCAGTTCCTCAGGATAGATATTCTGACCTGAAGGACCGAGAATCATATTCTTTGAACGACCTCTGATGAAGATGTTGCCGTCAGCGTCGACGATACCGAGGTCACCTGTACGCAACCAGCCATCCTCAGTGAATGCATTGGCAGTTGCCTCCTCATTCTTGAAGTATCCGATGGTGATGTTTTCGCCACGAGCCTGAATCTCACCGACGACGTGTTGTGGGTCGTCTGAATCGATTCTGATCTCAGCTACGTCAACGACTTTACCGCAGGACCCCGGAACGTATTTGGTCCAGTGCTCGTATGCCAGAAGAGGGCAGGCCTCAGTCATACCGTAACCTACGAGGTAAGGGAATTTAATCTTCTTGAAGATGCGCTCCACCTCAGGGTTGAGGGCTGCACCACCCATGATGAACTCCTCTACGTTTCCTCCGAACGCGCTTACGAGGCCGTCACGGATTTTATTGTAAATTACGTTGTTCAAGCCCGGAACTTTCAATGCAAACTTGATGGCAGGCTTCTCCAACATAGGTTTGATCTTCGATTTATAGATCTTCTCCATTACAAGAGGAACGGTAATCAGAAGGTAAGGCTTGACGTCGGCGAATGCTTTCATGAGAGCAGCCGGAGTAGGAGCCTTTGACATCCAGTAGATTGAAGTACCGTTGCACAACGGATACAGGAACTCGATGACGAGTCCGTACATATGAGCCATAGGGAGCATAGATACCATCTTGTCTCCTGCAGGAACGTTTCTCTGGCTGAAATCAACGTTTGCAGAGAAGTTTCTGTAGGTTAGCATTACGCCCTTAGGATCTCCCGTAGAGCCTGATGTGTAGTTGATAGTGCTCAGATTGTCCCAGTTGTCGGTAGGGAATATGACGTCGTCAGGACCGAATCCGTTCGGATATTTCTCTTTGAAGAGCTCATCCAGATGAGCTACGGTATCTGTGATAACGTCATCGTTGCAGTAGAGAATGTTCCAGGTGTCCACGTCAAATACCACGCGGAGCGCTGGCATTTTGGCAATGTCCATCTTTTTCCATTTCTCAACGTCAGTGAACAGGGCAATGCTGTCTGAGTGATTCACCAGACCCATGATGCTGTCAGGTTTGAAATCTGCCAGAATAGGGACTATAACAGTTTCATATGTATTTACTGCAAGATAAGCGAATCCCCATCTTGCTCCATTGTTTGCACACAGTGCGATCTTGTCTCCCTTCTTAAAACCTGCTTTCTCGAATACAATATGGAAGCGGGCTATGTCAGTTGCCATTTGAGCGTAAGAGAACGAGTCACCGCCAAGTGTATTAAGCGCCGGCTTATCCCAGAATTTGCGAGTAGCAGCCTGGAGACGTTCTAAATAATGTGGATATTTTTCCATAATAAAAGCATTGGTTTTTGTAATACACGGCGCAAAAATAGTAAAAAAGTCGACATAAAAAAAGAGACGCCACTTGCGTAGCGTCCCTTATTATCTACATATCGTACGTTACTTGAGAAGAGTAGCGCGGATGTTTTCTATATCGCTCTTGACTGAAAGCAGCTGGCTTCTGAATTGGTCAACTGTAATAGCGTTGAGAACGTATAGAGGACCGAGAATTTCATTCAAAGCCTCCATCTCCGGATAGTAATCAATGAGAGCTGTAATGTTCTCCTGAGTGCAAACGAGATTGAAAGTAATGTCTGAAACGCTTTGGTCATCGAACATTGGCATAAACTTATCCAGATCGCGGGTTGTAATGAACAGAGATTCTACCAATCCTGCGGCGAAACCTTCCCAGTAGAGACTTGCTCTGCCGCTTCTGTAAGCTGCGGCAATCATGTCATTGAATGCTTCTGTAACGTCTTCTTGAGTTGGAAGCTTGTCAAAGTATTCTTTGAGGGCAGGGTCGTTGATTTCAGCGATGAGCTTGGTGGTGGTAGCAGTGTAATCGTCAGTAGGAAGATCGTACAACTGTGCGATAGTTTTGTCAACATCCAACATTGACAGCAGACGGTATTTTTGTGTAAGAGTAACCAGATTGTTGGTTTTGGTAGGATCCAAAAGATAATCTGGTTTCACCATCTTCTCTTTTTCCGTCAGCTCAACCTTGCTGCTGTTCTTTTTGATCATTGGAAGAACAGGCTTGATTTGTTTGATAGAGAGAAGCAAATTCTCCATATTGGCCTTAAGCTCATCAGTCAAAACTTGCTCTGAACCCGGAGTGTACTCGGTAGCTTCTTGAGATGCTTTGTTCTGGTTTTTGCATGCAGGAAGGGCTACGAGCACCATTGCAACGATAAGGATAAATATTCTTTTCATTATGTGATAAATTATGATTAATCGTTTGAATTGACGACAAATATACTAATAAATTGTTTATAATCACTCGCGTCGGATCAATTTACCCGGAAAATCCTTAACGAGCATAATGCAGAGGACGACGCACATAAGGAGCAGAATGCCCATATTAAACCACAGCGTGTAGATTTCCCGGCTTCCAAGAATCTTGACGCCACTGTAGAACGGCGCTCTTCCGACCTTTGACTGCGGCTTGAGGAAGATGTATCCGCAACGCGGTACGATGTGATTGCCGATTACGCTGTACAGCTTGTTCGTAGTACGGTTGAGCACCAGATTCTCCAACTGAATGTTATAATTGTCCCGCTTAAGATTCTGGAGCTCCTCCAGACTATTCTCCTTTATGTATTCTGAGACCTTTCTGTCATAAGCCAGAGCCGTTACGTTGCCAATGTGGGAGAGAGCCTGCTTGGCCCGGTTGATATAGTCCATGAGCGATTCGTATGATTCGTCTCCAGAGTACGGCTCAAGTCCGCACATTTCCGTCAGTTTTGGCAATTCGGTACGTATAACGGCCAGATGGCGGGGATTTTCAGGGAGTCCCTTGTTCATCTCGTCGAGTCTTGTCTCAAGCTGTGATTCCAGCTCGTAGGCGAAGGCTCTTTCGTAATAGATCGCTTCGTAACGGGATTTGTCCTGATCGTACAGGATCTTCTCATATTTGTTCTGCTTGAAGTTGGATACGGCCAATGCTTCGTATGCCCATCTGGACGGGATAAAGTCTCCTATAATCGGAACGTTTCCACTTTCGCTGTTCGGGTTGAGGTCATCAAAATGCACCACCAGACCGCAGAGGAGAATCTGAGGGATGAGGAGAATGGGAATCGTAATGTAAATTGCCACAACCGAGTTCATTATCTGCGACAGAAGCAATCCGGTCAGGCTTGCCGTAAAGGCGGAGATGAACAGAATAAGCCACCATGTCCAGAACAGTCCGTGAATCTGCATGATGGTATTGCCGACCAGAATGAAAAGAAGGGTCTGGATCAAGCATACACCGGCCATATAAATAATTTTGGACTGGATGTAGCTTCCATAAGACAGACTCAGGAATTTTTCCCTCTTAAGCAATGCCCTGTCCTTGATAATCTCTTCCGCACTTCCCGACATTCCGAGGAAGATCGAAACGATTATAGCCATAAAGAAGTAGGACACGAGATTCTTGTTGTCCATTACGGAATAGACACCGGAGTCCGGTATGTAATGGGTCAGAAGGGCGCAAATGAATGCCAGCAGAGGCGCTTCAAGCAAAGTCACCATCATATACTGAAGATTGGTGATCTTGCTGCTTACGGTTCTCTTGAGGAATATCAGCGTCTGTCTCAGCTTGCCGGGACGTTTCTGGTCATTAGCCGGAATCTCAACACTCTCAACCGGGGCCATATCAGGCCTGTTCTTCAGGTACAGTTCATGCCAGTCCTGAGGAGATATTCTGCGTTTTTCAGAAAGGTGACCGGTCGTGTCAATGGCTTTCTCGTCAATGATATTGAGAATCAGTTCAGGGTTCACATTACCGCAGGTAGGGCAGGCGGAAGTCTCGGCATCTGCATAGTTGGCAGCCATCTTGAAATAAGAAATGGCATCGATAGGATTTCCGTCGTAAATAGGATATCCGCCCTTGTCGAGAAGCCACAGTCTGTCGAACAGTTTGAATACGTCGGAAGACGGCTGATGGATATTTGTAATGATGAGTTTCCCTTTGTCGGTCTGCTCCTTAAGGAGGTCTATAACTTTCTCCGTATCAGATGATGACAGTCCGGAAGTAGGTTCGTCCAAGAACAGGATGGCAGGCTCGCGGATAAGCTCCAGCGCAATGTTCAGCCTCTTGCGCTGCCCGCCGGAGATGTATTTGTTTATAGGGGAGCCAACCTTCAGGTCCTTTGCCTGGTCAAGTCCCAGCTGTTTGAGTACGGACATTACTTTTTCATTGAGAATGTCATCCGGCATCTGGTCAAAGCAGAGCTTGGCAGTGTACCAGAGATTCTGGTAAACCGTCAGTTCTTCAATCAGCAAATCATCCTGCGGTACGAATCCGATCAGCGCCTTCGCCTCGGGCTCACTGATCGAATGGCCGTTTATCGTGATTGACCCTTCCTGAGGGGCCAGACTTCCGTTTAACAAAGAGAGCAGTGTCGATTTGCCGACGCCGCTGCCACCCATTATAGCCACCAGTTGTCCGCTGTGGAGAGTGAAACTGAAATTATGCATTCCGTTGTCCCCTCCCTTCGCAAACCTGAAGTTGATGTCACGTCCGCATAGTTCAACCTCATTTTTTACATCCTCCTTGTTGTACATTCGGATGATTGAAGAGTAGTAGACAGGGGAGAAATGACGGCTCTTCAGCACTCCGCTCTGTTGCCACAATTGGTAGATGCCGCTGGTGACTGGAATGTCGTTCATGAGAACGGTTTTCGTCCCGATATAGCTGAACAGAAGCGTGTTATGCGCCTTCAGCCATAATGTCTTCAGGGTGCCTGCGTTATTGTCCAAAGGCAACACCAGTACGTTGTCACTTGGAATTCCGAGAATGAAATCGGTATACTTGGTATATGTGTTGTCACTGATTTCAAATTCTTCGGCTACCTTGCGGATGATATGGTTGTTGACGTCAAACTGACTCTTGTTTGTGTTGCAAAATTCGAGAAGGCGAAGCACCATACCTCCCTGATCAGCCCTTGTGATTTTGCCCTTCAGTTTAGCGCAAATACCTGAAATAATCTCCTCCTTGTCGATATCGGAGAATTCGTCATAAAACCCCCGAAGGTCGGCGTAAAGGTTCAGATAGGATTTTGGGTTGCGGATTCCGAAGGCGTTGACCAGATAGTTGGATACGAGAGCCAGAGCTTGTTCCTTGTCAATGTTATTCTCGGCACCGAATAAAGCAAAGAGATTCAGCAGACTCGAGAGGGCGATGTCGTTCATCTGATAATGTTTTTGTTAACCAAACAGCAAGTAACAAATTTATAAAAAAGAAATTTATATTTAACTTTGTGGAAGACGGATAATATCAACAATGAAGGTAGCCCTTATACAGCAGAACACAATTTGGTCCAATCCGAAGGAAAATTGCAGACATCTGGATGATGTATTACATCTGTTGAGAACTGCAGTTGACTTGATCGTTTTGCCCGAAATGTTCTCAACAGGCTTTGTGACAAATCCGAAGACCAGCGCTGAGAAATCGCCATATTATTCTCTCAGGTGGATGAAGAGAGTCGCCAAAAAGAATAATTGTGCAGTTGCCGGCGGTGTTTCCGTCAGCGACGGCGGTTCTTTTTACAACAGATTCTTTTTCGTCAAGCCCGACGGAACATATGTTCAGTACGATAAAAGACACCTGTTCTCTTACGGCGGAGAAACGGATGAGTACACGCCCGGAGACCAGCGCGTCATTGTAGAATGGCGTGGAGTGAGATTCCTTCTGTCAGTATGTTACGACCTGCGTTTCCCTGTATGGCTCAGAAATAAGAATGACTACGACGTGATTCTCTGCATAGCATCCTGGCCGGCAGTCCGTCGCTTTGCATGGGATACTTTGTGCTCGGCTCGCGCCATAGAGAATCAATGCTATATGTGCGCCGTTAACAGGATCGGGATAGACCCTGTGTGTGAATACAACGGCGGTACCAGGATCGTGAACCCTTACGGTGTCAACCTGGCCTTAATTGATGATGATGTCGAGGGAATCGTTACGGCAGATTTGGATTTAAGCGCCCTCAATGTTTACAGAGAGAAGTTCCCTTTGATGGCAGATGCCGACAATTTCTGCATTCTTGCAGAATAGTTATTCTTTAATCCTCGAATCGATAATGATAGTGACCGGTCCGTCATTGACCAGCGCCACCTTCATGTCCGCACCGAAAATACCCTTTTGTACCTCCTTCCCAATAGCTTCTCCTGCAAGGCGGCAATATTCTTCGTAAAGGGGCACTGCGGTTTCATGTCCGGCAGCCCTGATGTAGGAAGGTCTGTTCCCTTTTCTGGTGGATGCGGTGAGCGTAAATTGAGAAACTGCCAGAATCTCCCCTCCGACGTCAGTTACGCTGAGATTCATCACTCCGTTCTCATCGTCAAAGATGCGCAGCGCAGAGGTCTTCCCAACGAGCCATTTAACGTCTTCCACCGTATCTCCCGTCTCCACGCCAACGAGGATAAGCAGCCCCTTGCCAATGGAAGAGACGGTCTTTCCGTCGACGGTTACAGAGGCCTGACTGCACCTTTGGATGACGAGTCTCATTCTAACTGAGAAGTTGTTTTACGATTGTGGAGATAGTCTTGCCGTCAGCAAGGCCTGCCAGTCTCTTTGTGGCGACTCCCATTACTTTGCCCATATCGGCTGCCGTTTTGGCCCCGACTTCGGATATGATCTCTTTCAGTTTGGCTTCAACCTCTTCGGGTGACAGTTGTGCCGGGAGATATTGTTCCAGAATGGAAGCTTCGGCAAGTTCATTGTCGGCCAGGTCCTTTCTTCCGGCGGCGACATATTGCTCGGCGGATTCCTTTCTTTGCTTAACAAGCTTCTGTATGATCTTTATGATGTCTTCGTCTTGAAGTTCCTTCGCTCCGCCTTCGGAAGTTTTTGCAAGAAGAATGGCAGATTTGACAGAACGTACTGCGCTGAGACGAACCTGGTCCTTGGCCTTCATCGCCTCCATGATATCTTTCTGAATTTGTTGTTCCAGTGCCATAATCGATAGTTATTGTCAGATAATAGGAATATTGGCTTTTTTACACTCTTTTACCATCTCTTCAGGCCAGATGCTGGCTTGAATCTCTCCGATGTGAGCTTTCTGCAGAAGTAACATGCAGAGACGGGATTGCCCTATACCGCCGCCGATGGAAAGCGGCAGCTCTCCGCTCAGAAGTCTCTGATGGAAGTAGAGTTTAGCCCGCTCTTCAGCCCCGCACTCTTTCAGTTGTTTGAGAAGGGTCTCGCTGTCGACTCTGATTCCCATTGAGGAGAGTTCGAAAGCTCTTGAAAGGATGTGGTTCCATACTATGATGTCGCCGTTGAGGCCGAAGTACCCGTCGCTGTTTGGGGAACTCCAATCGTCGTAATCGGGTGCGCGATGATCGTGAACCTTACCGTCGGACAGTTTTCCTCCTATTCCGATGATGAATACGGCTCCGTATTCTTTGGCTATGGCATCCTCTCTCTCCTTTGGCGACAAATCGGGATAACGCTGTCGCAATTCTTCAGAATGGATAAAGTGTATTTCCCGCGGAAGGGCAGGCTTCAGGACGGGATAAATCTCGGAAATCATATATTCCGTCCGGAGAATGGCTGAGTAAATCCTTGAAGCGATATTCTTCAAAGTCTCCAGATTTCTTTCATCGGTACCGATGACTCTTTCCCAGTCCCACTGGTCCACATACAAGCTGTGAAGATTTCCCAGCTCTTCGTCGGCCCTGATGGCGTTCATATCAGTGTATATGCCATATCCGGGCTGAATGCCGTATTCCGCAAGAGAAAGCCTTTTCCATTTCGCCAGAGAATGGACAACTTCAGCCTTGGCATCCTGCAGATCCTTTATGGCAAAAGAAACAGGTCTTTCACCACCGCTCAGATCGTCGTTTATTCCCAGTCCTTTGAGGACAAAAAGAGGTGCGGTCACACGGCGAAGGTGCAACTCGGTGGCAAGATTCTGTTGGAAGAAATCTTTAATCTGCTTAATCCCCTGCTCGGTCTGCATAGCATACAACTTAGGGGAGTAACCTTTGGGAATAATTAAATAACTCATGATTATGACTCCTCGTCAGTTTTGAACTGCGGATTGTTGCTCTTGAATTCAGGAACCAGTTGTTTCATCAGTTTTACGACGCCGGCCACGTCAACCTTTCTTGACATCACCTCAAGATGGAGATTGTCGTTGAATGCCTTATCGTAATCTTCGGGGAGTATTTTTGCTATGCGGATTTTGCTGTGCTCGGTGGCATCTGTCTTCTCAGCCTCGTTCAGAACCTCTTCATAAAGCTTTTCACCCGGTCTCAGTCCTGAGTAAACCACTTTAATGTCCACGTCAGGTTTGTATCCGGCAAGCTTGATCATATTTCTGGCGAATGTGTCGATATGTATAGGATCGCCCATGTCGAAGACGAAAATCTTATTATACAAAGGCATAGAAGCTGCAGCCATCACAAGACGACAGGCCTCCGGAATGCTCATAAAGAATCTGGTAATATCCGGGTGGGTTACCGTTACGGGACCGCCGTTTTCAATCTGTTTTCTGAAAAGAGGGATAACTGAGCCGTTGGAGCCCAGCACGTTTCCGAATCGGGTGGTGACGAATTTGGTTTTTCCTACTTTCTTTCCGGTCTCTATCGCATTGCCGAGTGCCTGTACATATATTTCGGCAAGACGTTTTGTACAACCCATGATGTTGGTGGGATTTACTGCTTTATCCGTAGATATCATCACCATCTTCTCTACATCGTATTCTACACACTTATCTGCTACGTAACGAGTTCCTACAGCATTCACGAACACGGCTTCGCAAGGGTTTTCCTCCATCAGAGGCACGTGCTTGTATGCTGCGGCGTGGAATACCACCTGCGGTCTGAACTTCTTGAAAGCGTAATCAAGTCTGGCCCTCAGGCGTACGTCACCGATGACAGAAGTGAATCTCAGATGAGGGAATTTCTCTTGCAGCTCCAGTTTCAGATTGTGCATGGGAGTCTCTGCATTGTCAAACATTATCAGATGACTCACACCGAACGCTGCAAGCTGGCGACACAGCTCACTGCCGATGGAACCGGCTGCACCGGTCACCATTATGACCTTTCCTTCGAAATTGTTCCGGACTGTGCTTATGTCAAGCGTGATCTCTTCTCTGCCGAGAAGATCCTCAATCTCTATGGCGCGGACTGACCTTCCACTGTCCTGTCTGTTCTCTGCGGCACTCTTTACGGTATCAATGGACGGTACAGTTAAGGATTTGATATTAAAGTTATTGCATATAGCGACCAACTCGTTTGCCTCTGCCTGTGCATCTTTCAAGTGGGCATACAGGATGGCGTTTAGCTCATTGTTACGGGCAAATTGCAGGAATGCATCGTTGTCGTCAAAATAGAATGTCCTGAATCCGCATATCACCGCATCTTTCTCGGTAGGATCCTTTGTAATTAGACCCAGGATGTTGTAAGTGTCGGAATTTGACAGAAGGGTGATGATGGAGGTGGCTTTTGATTTTGTGCCGTATATCAGGATATTCTTCCTGTTTGCCTTCTTGTTGATTCTATCCTTCATCACAGAGTAGGCCACCATCATCAAGAATCTCACTCCGAACAGGAAGAGAATTGAGAACAGAAGATCGCCCAGAATCAACGGAGTCAACAGTCTCTTTAAAACTTCAAAAGAAGGATTCTCACTGATCAGTGGGATTAGTACAAAGATTGCTGTAAGAATCAGAATCTTGAGGATAATCGTCATCAGCAGCCTTCCGAAATCCCGCGTATTGGCATGACGGATTATAACTCTGTAGTTGCGGGTTATGACAGATGCAAAGCCTGACGCAAAGAAAGAGCATGCAAAGTACACAAGGGAGGCCACCTTGGGATAAGGGGTGCTTCTGACTATCAGGAAGAGGACGAAAAGTGCGAAGAATGAGGCTAATGTAGATACGATTACATCAACGGCAAACACTACTCTGGTATTCAGGTAAGTATTCAGGTAATCCTTTATCCTCTTCTCAAAAAGTCGCATTCAGACAGATATTTTTGTAAAGATAAGTAATCTTTTCTTACAATCTACTCATTGTTTTTCTTGAACAATTCTTTAGCCTTAAGTTCCATCAGTTTGTAGGCCTCATCGAAATCATTCGGGATGATTCCGTCAAGGATTGCATTCTTAATGTACTCCTTAATTATTCCCACCTCTTTGCAAGGCGGGATGCCGTATTTCTCCATGATAATCTCACCCGTGATAGGGTTGTTGAAGTTACGGATTCTGTCTTTCTCTTCGACTTCCACCATCTTGGCCTGAACAAGCTCGTAATTGCTTTTGAACAGCTCCACCTTTTTGGCATTCTTGGAGGTTATGTCCGCTTTGCAAAGTATCATCAGGTCGTCGATGTCGTCTCCTGCGTCAAACAGCAACCTCCGGATGGCTGAATCGGTCACCTCGTCGGTGACCAGGGCCATTGGACGCATATGAAGCCCCAACAGTTTCTGAACGTACTTCATCTTGTCATTCTGAGGCAGTTTCAGCTGTTTGAACACCCCCGGAATCATCTTAGCTCCGACAAAATCGTGATTGTAGAATGTCCAGCCGGCATTTGGGTCAAGCTTCTTTGTAGAGGCCTTTCCGATGTCGTGCAGCAGAGCGGCCCATCTGAGCCAGATATTGTCGCTTACTTCTGCTACGTTGTCCAGAACTTTCAGAGAATGGGTAAAATTGTCCTTATGTCCGAAGGAATCCTCTTCAACGTCGATCAGATTGTACAGAGCCGGAAGAATGACGTCGAGAATTCCGCATTGCCGCATCAGTATAAACGCTCTGGAAGGAGTGTCGTAGGACATGATCTTTGTCAGTTCATCGGCGATTCTCTCTTTTGAAAGAATCTCAAATCTGTGCTTATTCCTTTTTATCGATTCAATTGATTCCGGGACGATTTCGAATCCGAGTTTGGTGGCGAACCGGATGGCCCTCAACATTCTCAACGGGTCGTCACTGTATGTAGTGTCCGGA
>JAFSTD010000056.1 GCA_017450655.1 Bacteroidales bacterium
GACCTTCGTTGATGCACTTGTTGTAATTCTGGAAGATGCCCGGAATGTCGAGTCCGTAAGGGCATGGCATACAGTAGTTGCAGTAGTTGCAACTGATGATAGGGTAGTCCAGAATAGCTTTTGCGATATCTTCAAGCAAAGCAAACTCTTCTTCGCTGAGCGTCTCGACAGGGGAGAATGTCTCCACGTTTTCAACAAGGTGCTCCATGTAGGTCATACCGCTCAGACAGGTGAGAATGTTCGGGAAAGAGCCGATAAAGCGGAATGCCCAGGAAGCTACGCTCTTGTCAGGTCTCTGTGCTTTGAGTCTCTCTGTAAGAGGAGGTACCATGCTGCTCAGACGTCCGCCCAGAAGAGGCTCCATAATGATGGCCTGGGTATTCTTCTCAACAAGTCTGTTGTATACGTATTCCCCGTCCACGTTTCCGCTGGCTCTCTGACCGTGGCGGTAGTCCATATAGTTCATCTGGATCTGGACGAAGTCCCACTTGTAATTGTCTATCAGATAGTCAAAACACTCTGTATTTCCGTGGAAAGAGAATCCCAGATGACGGATGCGGCCTGCCTCTTTCTCCTTCTTGAGGAACTCCAGCATTCCATTGTCGATGAATCTTTGCTGGAACTGGCTGATACCCTGAATATTGTGGAGCAAATAGTAGTCGATGTAATCTACCTGCAAGTACTTGAAAGAGTTCTCGTACATTCTCTTGGATGCCTCGAAGGACATATCGCCCGGACTCATGTTCGAAAGCTTGGTGGCAATAAAATATGTGTCGCGGGGATATCTGCTCAGAGCGATACCCATGGCTTCTTCACTGTGTCCCTGACAGTATCTTGGAGACGTATCGTAGTAGTTTACACCGTGTTTGTATGCGTAATCGATAAGCCGGTTGATCTCTTCCTGGTCAAGCGGGGCATTGCGGCCGCTTCCCACGGTAGGCCATCTCATACCGCCATATCCGAGCAATGAGACAACGTCACCACTGGTATTGTGGACTCTGTGTGACATCTCCCCGAGTTCTTTCTCCCCGGATGCAGAATGATTCTCTCCGGGTTTGCAACCTACTGCTGCAACTGCTGTTACCGCTGCTGCGCCTGCGGTAACGTTCTTTATAAAACTTCTTCTGTTTATTTTTTCCATGGCAGTATAGTTCTTAAATGAGTTTGTGGACGTCGTGTCCTTCGACGTGGATGGCGCTAATAGGTCTTGCAGGACATACGTATTCACAGGTACCGCAGCCGATGCATCGTGCTTCGTCTACTGTAGGTATCTTGAGTGAGTTGCGTACGCCCGGCTCCAGAGGAACCATGACGATGGCACCGTTAGGACAGTGTGTTGCGCAGTTTCCGCAATCTACATTGTCATTGAGCACTACACAGAGGTCTTTGTTCCAGACTGCGTGACCGATCTGAATAGATGATTTCTCCTCGATTGTGATAGGCTTGATGGCGTCAGCCGGGCAGACAACGCTGCACTCGTGGCATTCCGGACGGCAATAGCCTTTCTCAAAACTCATCTCCGGCTGCATGAAGTGGCTTAAGTCGCTGCTTGGACGCAGGACGTTGTTCTTGCAGGAAGCTATGCAGAGTCCGCAGGCCGTACACTTAGAAGAGAGATGCTTGAGGCTCTCAGCTCCCGGAGGAACGATTCTTTTCTCACGGTGAGGAGCCTGTTTAGGAAGCAGCGTTGCGATACCGCCGTCTATCTTGGACAGACCTTCAGTTGCATTCTGAGTCTGAGCTTTTGCGGCTCCTGCCAAAGAGAGTCCCAATACCGTCAGAAAAGTGCGGCGGCCCTTCTGTACATCGTCCGATGTGGCTTTGGCAGCCGGAGCGCTCTTCTTAAAAGGATTGGTTGCTACGAAATGGATGGCATCGTGAGTACAATTCTCCAGACAGTCCATGCAGACCACGCAACGGCTGTAATCTATAGCATGCTCCTTGCTGTTAATACAAGAGGCTTTGCACTTCTTCTCACATACGGTGCAGTTGACGCACTTATCGGTGTCAATTACAGGCTTGAATATCGAGAAGTTGGAGAACAGACCCAGGAATGTACCTACAGGGCATACGGTGTTGCAGTAGATTCTTCCCCATTTGCGGTTTACAAAGTACAGACCGACAAGGAATACCACCGCTACAACGAAGCTTGCTCCGACTTTAACCCATACGTCAACGTGATAGAATGCGTATGAATTGTAGTGGGCAGCTATGCTTGCGAACAGGTTGTTGATCCATTTGTAAACAGGAGCGAACAGGTTGCTGGCCATCTGTCCGAAGGTGCTGTACGGATCCAGTATCGTGTAAACAGCAGGAACGGCCAGGATCAATCCAGCCACCATAACTACCAGAAATACTATTCTCAGCCAGGTCAGTGGCTTGCGATAGTGGTAAGGATATTTCTTGGTCTTCTTGTTGATCCAGCATACCGAGTCCTGAAAAACTCCCAGAGGGCAGATAACAGAGCAGTAAATCCTTCCGAACAGGAGCGTAAGGAACAACAGCGCTATTACAATAATCAGGTTGGAAGCCAGAATGGCAGGTACCAGCTGAATGGATGCCAGCCAACTGAACCAAGCGTGTAACGTTCCGGTAAAATCCAGAAACAAGAGTGTAAGCAACAGTGAGAATACCACTGCAAGGCACACTCTTAATTTGCGCAGTTTCATATACTATGGTTTATTTGTGTAATGATCGTCTGATGACTATCAAATGTAACGATATTGTGAGAAACTCACAAATAATATTACTTTTTTCTGGTAGGATGGTATCTGAGAATATTCTCCTGCCACTTTTTAGTGTCGATATGGGTGTAAATCTCGGTGGTAAGAATGGATTCGTGACCCAGCATCTCCTGCACTACTCTCAGGTCGGCGCCGTTCTCCACCAGATGGGAAGCGAAAGAGTGTCTGAAAGTGTGGGGGGAGACCTCTTTGGCGACTCCGGCAATCTCCGTCTGATTCTTCACGATTGTGAAAATCATCTCTCTGGTCAGTTTGCCTCCCCTTCTGTTCAGAAAGAGAATATCCTCTGAACCGTGTTTTACAGGCATGGCGTTTCGCTGCTGCATATAGAATCCTACCGCCTTGATGGCAGGTTCGCCGACCGGGACGAGCCTTTGTTTGCTCCCTTTGCCCATAACCCGGATAAACCCGTCGTCAAAGAAGAGATCGCTGATACGGAGATTCACCAGCTCGCTGACGCGAAGCCCGCAAGAATAGAGCATCTCCAGGATTGCCCGATTCCGGTGTCCTTCAGGTTTGCTTAAATCGACGGATTCGATTATTGCAACCACCTCATCTACTGAGAGAACGGTAGGAAGGTACTGCTGCATCTTAGGGCTGTCTATCTTGTCGGAAGGATTCTCCGAAATCTCCCCCTCATTCTCCAGAAACTTGAAGAATGATTTCACCGAACTGATAATACGGGCTTGAGAGCGTTTTTTGATGCCGGAATCGGCCATTTCGGAAATGAATTCGTTCAGAAGCTCGAAATCTATGTCGGAAGGGTTATCGATACCCTTGTTCAGAAGAAACTCTGCCAGTTTTGAGACGTCACTGCAGTATCCCTCCACCGTGTTAGGGGAGAGAGAACGCTCAAATCTGAGATAGGAGCGGAAATCTTTAGTCGCCTGTTCAAGCGTCGTTACCGTTTTTCTGCTCATAATAGTCACAATAACTGCGCAGGCCGCATTCATCACATTTAGGCTTTCTGGCGATGCATACGTATCTGCCGTGCAGAATAAGCCAGTGGTGGGCTATAGGTCTCAGATCTTCTCCGATCTGGGCGGTGAGGTCTTTCTCGACAGCAAGCGGTGTTTTCCCTCTGGACAGTCCAAGTCTTCTGGCAACTCTGAAAACGTGCGTGTCCACAGCTATGACAGCTCTGTTGTATACGATTGAAGCCACCACGTTGGCGGTCTTTCTCCCTACTCCCGGCAACTTCTGAAGATCCTCGACATTGTCGGGTACGGTGCCGCCGAAATCATTCTCCAGCATCTTAGCCATACCTATCAGATGCTTCGCCTTGTTGTTGGGGTAGGATATGGATTTAATCAGTTCGTACACCTCTTCGAAGGATGCCTCGGCCAGGTCTCCTGCTGTAGGAAATCTGGAGAAAAGGGCCGGGGTGACCATATTGACCCTCTTGTCGGTGCACTGTGCAGAGAGAATCACAGAGACCAACAGCTGAAAAGGATTGTCAAAAACCAGTTCTGAATTGGCTACGGGTCTTTCCTTCTCGAACCAGGCGATAATATCGACAATCTTTCCCTCCATCAGAAATCGAGGTCAAGGTCAATTTCGGTGTCGGAATTGACAACTTCCCGACACTGGCTGTTACCGCATACGAAAACGCGGCCCGGGTATTGTTTGATCAGGTGCTGGTTGTGTGTCACCATCACGATGGCGGTCTTATCCTCCTTGTTGATTCTCTGGATAAGATCCATAATCGAGAGAGCTGTCTCGTTGTCAAGATTTCCCGTCGGCTCGTCAGCCAGAATGATTCCTGGTTTGTTCAGAAGAGAACGGGCAATTGCGATACGCTGCTGCTCACCGCCGGAGAGCTGGTGAGGCATCTTGTGAGACTTGGTCTCCATACCTACCTGCTTGAGCACCTCTGAAATTCGCTCTTCCATCTCAGGGCCCTTCTTCCAGCCTGTAGCTTTGAGAACAAACTCCAGGTTGTCGTGGATGGTTCTGTCCATCAACAGCTGAAAATCCTGAAATACGATGCCCAGATAGCGGCGGAGGTAAGGAATCTGTTTGTTCTTGATAGTGAGCAGATTGAAGTCTCCGACACGGGCGGTGTCCCCGCTGATGTAATTCTCTCCGATAATCGAACGGATTATGGAGGTCTTGCCGCTTCCCACTTTGCCGGTAATGTAAACGAAATCCCCTTCGTGGACAACCAGATTAAGTTTTTCTATAACCAGGGTGTCGCTGTTGTTGATATCTACATCAATGAATTCTATGATTGGCCTTTCGTCTGACATATTCGGATGTTTTGAATTACGCGAATATACGAATTTTTCTCCTTTTATCGATGGCATACTCTTTGCTGCCTTTAACTATTTGAAATCGTCCAGAAAAAACGTATATTTGTAAAGATATAAAGGGTCAGAAATGATACGCAGATTATTACTGATTATTGTTCCGGCATTACTGTATTGCCTCCCGTCTTTTGCCCAGGATGTTGTTTCCGACAACTATACTCTTCAGCAGCTTAATTCGGCAAAAGATCTATACAGCAGGGGAATGTATTCTTCTGCAGAGCAGGTTTTGGATGAATTGACGGCTGTCGTGAAGGACAAGACGTCGATTGTCTATTCTGAGATACTGGCCAATAAGATTCTGTGTGCCGTGGCTTTGGGAAGGGCTGATATAGAAGGCCTTGCCCTTAACTTCAATAAGGATTATCCCAACAATCCCCAGGCGGAGATGATCAAGTATTATCTCGCCGTAAACCGTTTTGACAACAATGAATATAAAAGCGCATTGTCGCTTTTTGATGCAATAGACGCCGGCAATCTGTACAAAGCCGTGGAGGATGAGTATCATTTCAAGTACGGTTACAGTTCTCTTGCCGAGGAGCAGTACGATAAGGCCGTGAAGCATCTTACAGCTGTGGCTGAGGATGATCTGAATAAATACACATATCCTTCGTACTACTACCTGGGTTTCACGAAATACATCCAGAAAGATTTCAACGCAGCTTACAATTACTTCGAGAAGGCGAAAAAGGATTCCCGTTTCACCGACCTGGCCAACTACTACCAGATCGAGAGCAGGTTTATGCTGAAGGATTATGACTATGTCCTTTCAAACGGAGACAGGGTCTACGCTTCGCTCAATTCCGACCTCAAGAATAACCTTTCAAGGCTTATTTCTGAATCATATTACGCTAAAGGAAACGTTGACGAGGCTGACAAGTATTTCCACAAATACATAGAGTCGGGTGTCACGCTTACCGAGAAAGACAGGTATTATGCTGGTATACTGGCATATTCTCTCGGAGATTATTCAGATGCGGTCGACGCTTTCGCGGACGTGCTGTCAAATGACGGTATTCTCGGACAGAGCGCTCAGTATTATTCTGCCAACAGCTATCTTCAGCTGAAGAATAAAGTCGCTGCACTGCAGGCCTTCAAGGCGGCTTCCGAATCTGACGCCGATCCGGTCGTCAAGGAGGACGCATTCTTCAATTTCGCCAAGCTCTCCTTTGACGTCAACAAAGACATCTCCCAGTTTGAGAATTACGTCAATCTCTATCCCGGCTCAGGCAAGGACGACATAATCAACTCGTATATGTCGGTAGCCTTCCTGACAAACAAGGACTATGCTTCTGCCATCGAGATGATCGGCAAGATCAAGAATCCTTCAAAGGAGGTTCTGGCCAATCTTCAGAAAGCCAGAGTGCTGAGGGCCGCCCAACTTATGAACAATGGCGGATACAGTTCGGCTATGCCTCTTTTGCGGGACGCCCTTGCAAGCAACTACGATCCGATGATTACGGCTTACGCCAATTTCTTCTATTCGGAGTGTCTCTACAGGAATGATCAGTTCAAGGAGGCAATCAGAATCGGCAAGGCTCTTTCAAATGACAGAAGGTTCCAGAATACTGCCGATTTTCAGAAGCTGAAATACAATCTGGGTTATGCGTACTTCAAGGATGACGATTACGTGAATGCCCAGCAATGGTTCGAAAAGTACCTCCAGTCCAATTCTCTGAAGAGCTCCATAAACAAGGACGCTACGCTCCGTCTGGCTGACGTATTGTTCATGCAGGGGAAATATGAGGATGCTTCCGTTCAGTATCAGAACGTCATCGCCAGGTACAGGGACGGAGATCTGTACCCTCACTACCAGTCGGCTATGGCTTACGGACTGTCCGGAGACGAACAGAAGAAGATAGCCACCCTCGAGAGTGCCACCGCTACCAGCTATGATGACAAATACTATACAACGGCGGTTTACGAGCTGGGCAGGACGTATATGCGTACCGGAAGCAGTTCAAATGCGAAGAGGTGCTTCGAGAAGCTCCTGAGTTACAATTCCGACAGTACTTACCATGCAAAAGCGTTGCTCGAGTTGGCGATGATCAGCTCAAACGACAGACAATACACTTCCGCCATCAATTATTACGACAGGATAATCCGCTCATATCCATATTCTTCAGAGGCTCAGGACGCTCTGTCGGGTATGGAAAGCATTTATCAGATGCAGAACAGACCGAGCGAATATCTGGCCTACCTGGACAAAATAGGTATGTCCAACATAAAGACTGCCGATGAGAAGGAGATGATGGTATTCTCCGCTGCGGAACAGATCTATTACAGCGGCAATCACAACGCGGCGATAAAGGCTTTACAGAACTTCATAAGTCAGTATCCGCGCAGCTCGAAGCTGGCTGTAAGCTATTTCTACCTGGGAGAGATTTACAAGGCCATGCAGAAGAACGAGACGGCTGCTGATGCTTATCTCAAGTCCATGGAGGCTGAGAGGGGAGACTATTCTGAGGCGGCCACATCCAATTATGCCGACATTTCATATTCTCTGGGACATTATCAGCAGGCAATTGAAGCTTACGAGACGCTGACCCAGATATCCTCAAATACCGCCAACCAATTAAAGGGATACGAGGGTAAGATGCTCTCATTCTTCGGCTCACGTCAGTATCTGAAGGCCCTGAATGACGCCCAGGCGATTATGAAAAAGGACATTGCCGATGACGCTGCCAAGAGGAGAGCGGAATTCATTGCCGCCAAGTCATACCTCGTGCTGGGGCAGCGTGATGAGGCTAAAGAGTATTTCACCGATTTGTCCAAAGATATGACAGATGAAATCGGCGCTGAATCTACGTACACCCTGATTCAGGATTTATACGATACGGGTGATTTCGTAAACGTTGAGAATAAGGTTTATCAGTTCTCTGATTCGGGCACAAGGCAGTTGTATTGGCTCGCCAGGAGCTTCATTGTCCTCGGAGATTCTTTCGCAGACAGGGAAGAATGGAGGCAGGCAAGGGCTACTTTTGAGAGCATCAGGGATGGATATGTTGCATCTTCAAGCACGGACGAAGTTCTGTAGCAGGTGGAGATCAGACTTAACAAATTAACATCGATTGGAAAATAGCGTATCATGAGAAAGAGTTACAGAATATATATTGCAGTCTGCGTATTGTTTTCGCTAACCGATTTTTGTTATGCGCAGATATCTCCGGTGGTCGAGGTTAACAGAGACTATGAGGTGAAACTCAATGATGTCAGAAAGCCTTTCGTGGCTTCCGCCTTGCCTGATTCTCTGCAGAGTTTCAACATAGGGTTCGACTATTCGATTTTCAACAGGCCTATCGGGGATTTATACGATTTCAAACCGAGACAGGTGGCTGCTTTGGAACGCGTCAGCAATGACGGCAATCCTCATTTCTCCGCAGTGCTGGGATATCAGTTCCCGCTTGCGCCTAAGGCTGATTTATATTTCCAACACGCAAAAGAGACGTATGAACTGGGAGCTTCCGGCCACTATGACCTTTTCAAGGGAGATGTCGCCGGAGTGCTGGGTATCAATGACATATCGTCTTTCAGGCAGCATGCTGACGCAGGAGCGTATACCAAGTTTATCTGGAAGACGGGTGAAGTGAAGCTGGATGCATCTTATCATATGAACCGCGTGTCCGATTTTTCTCACACTCAGGAGTCAACGGTATTCAATGCCGACAACAATATGCTGAAGGTTGACCTTTCTCTCAAATCTGCGAATTCCGACCCGAAGAGTTTTTTCTATGATGGTCAGGTCTCTTACAGAAAGGCCTCTCAGAATGCGAATTACAACGAGAATGTTCTTGCAGTGAACGCCCGTTTGGGTTCAAGCTTCGATGAACACCGCATCTACTTGGATATCAGTACTGAGAATTGCTGGTATCAGGAGAATAATTCCATTGGAATAGTGGAGTTCACTCCGATATACCAGTACCATAAAGGGGCGGTAGATGCCAAAGTCGGTTTGAAATTCTCCAGCCTGTACGGGCTGTATGAAGGGACGAAGATTCACCCTTACCTTGACGCAAAAGTGGAGTTGATCGGCAATACCCTCTGGCTTCACGGAACGGCTGACGGCGGCAATTACATAGAGTCATTGTGCGATTTTGCCAATATGACCCCATGGCTCCGGATGCAGCCGTACGGTCCGGATGACAAACTGCAGTTCGGAGATACGAAGCTTGATACGAAGTTTGCAGTCGAGACTAAGCTCTTCAAGCATTTGTCACTCAACTTGTACGAGTCCTATTCTATGTATGACAATAAGTTGGTGCCGTATCCGTCAGACTTGCCTGTTCTTGCCTTGCGGCCTCATTACTCAAGTTACAACAAGCTGACTACCGGCGTTGAACTGGCTTTTGCATCCAAAGATTTCAATCTGATAGGATCGTTCAGGTATAATATCTACAATTCAGCCGACGAGAATAAATTGTATTTCCTTCCTCAATATGAGGCATTTGTTGAGGCCAATTACAATTTGCACAACAAGCTCCTGGTATCCGCTCATTTCAACTACCGCAGCCAGACAGACTGTGTTCCTGTGATAGAGTATTTAGATGAGCACCAGTTGCCTTCATATATGGATCTGGGCCTGAAAATTCAGTACAACATTCTCCCGAACATAGCCGTTTTTGCCAAGGCCGGTAACCTGACCGGAGGTGAGAATTATCTCTATCCGTACAAGGGCGGTATGCCTCGCAATTTCGGTGGTGGAATATGCATTGATTTTTAGGTTTTTTCCCTGTTTTTTGCTATATTTGTATGATTAACGCGGCGTGTTTTTCGCTGCGGGAAGCATGATTTTTTATTTAATTGTAATATAATGATAGACAGCGAGTTAAAACAAGGACAGGAACAGTATTCAGCAGATAGCATTCAGGTGCTTGAAGGATTGGAGGCGGTACGCAAGAGACCCTCTATGTATATCGGCGATATTTCAGCCCGAGGACTTCACCATTTGGTATATGAAGTTGTAGATAACTCAATCGACGAAGCCCTGGCTGGATTCTGTACGGACATATTCGTAACAATCAATCCGGACAACTCCATTACCGTACGTGACAATGGCCGTGGTATTCCTACAGGCATTCACGAGAAAGAGCAGCGCAGCGCCCTCGAGGTTGTAATGACTGTGCTCCATGCCGGCGGTAAATTCAATAAAGACAGCTATAAAGTATCAGGAGGTCTCCACGGAGTCGGCGTTTCCTGCGTGAACGCTCTTTCTGACCATCTTACTGCAGAAGTGCACCGTGAAGGCAAAGTATTCAAGCAAGAGTACTCTAAAGGCAAGCCGTTGTACGACGTCAAGGAGGTAGGGGTATCTTCAGATACCGGTACCATCATCTCTTTCCATCCTGATCCTGAGATTTTCATCGTCCATGTCTATGATTACGATACTTTGGCTACCCGTCTCCGCGAGCTGGCGTTCCTGAACAAGGGCGTTCGCCTCACTCTTCGGGACGAGAGGAAAAATCCTGATTACGAAGATTATGAGGGGAAAGTCCGTCAGGACGTATTCTATTCTGAGAAAGGTCTTGTAGAGTTTGTACAGTATCTTGACGGAAACCGTCCTAAGCTCATAGAGAATCCCGTTTATCTTGAGACCAAGGAGGGTATTCCGGTTGAGATTGCCATGCAGTACAATACGGAATTTGCCGAGAACGTACACTCATACGTCAACAATATCAACACTATAGAGGGTGGTACCCACCTGAGCGGTTTCCGCCGCGGTCTTACCACCACCTTGAAGCAGTATGCTGAAAAGAACGGTTTCCTTGAGAAACTCAAATTCGATATCGACCCTTCGGACTTCCGCGAAGGATTGACCGCTGTTATTTCAGTGAAGGTAGCAGAGCCTCAGTTTGAGGGACAGACGAAGACCAAACTCGGTAACAGCGAGGTTATGGGTGCCGTCTCTTCAGCAACCAGCAAGGCTCTGGAAGCTTTCCTTGAGGAGAATCCGAGAGAGGCTAAGCTCATCGTCGAGAAAGTTATTCTCGCAGCTCAGGCAAGACACGCAGCCAGAAAAGCTAGAGAGCTCGTTCAGCGTAAAACAGTGATGGGCGGAAGCGGACTTCCGGGCAAGCTTGCCGACTGCTCTGACAGAGATCCCGCAAAGTGCGAATTGTTCCTCGTTGAGGGTCTTTCTGCGGGAGGAACCGCCAAAGAGGGTAGAGACCGTCACTTCCAGGCTATTCTGCCGTTGCGCGGTAAAATATTGAACGTGGAGAAGGCTATGGAGCACCGCGCTTTCGAAAGCGAGGAGATCCGTAATATATATACAGCCCTTGGTCTGACCATCGGTACGGAAGAGGACCCTAAGGCATTGAATATGTCCAAGCTCCGTTACCACAAGGTTGTGATAATGACCGATGCCGATGTCGACGGCAGCCACATCACCACTCTGATTCTGACACTGTTTTTCCGCTATATGCCGGAACTTATCACAAACGGATACGTATATCTTGCCACACCTCCGCTTTATCTGGTCAAGAAAGCTAAAGACCAGATTTATTGCTGGACCGATGAAGAGCGCAGCGCAGCCATCGAGAAGCTCTCCGCTACAAGAGGAGAGGTAAACGTACAGCGCTACAAAGGTCTCGGTGAGATGAGCGCGGTTCAGCTTTGGGATACCACGATGAATCCGGAGACCCGCATCATGAAGCAGGTCAACATAGAAAGCGCAGCGGAGGCTGACAGAATATTCTCTATGTTGATGGGCGACGACGTGGCTCCCCGCCGCGAGTTCATCGAGCAGAATGCGAAATACGCCAATATTGACGCTTAGGCGTTTTTAGATCTTCTTTTTAATTTAGGATACTCGATTCTTCCGTGATAGATCTGCAGGAGATGGCTGATGAAGCATTCTCTTACCGCATCTATTTCCTTGAGCGATATGTCGGCTACAGACAGCTGTCCGTCATCAATCTTCTTCTGGATGATGCTGTTGACAAGGTGTCTGATATTCTCTTCTTTATGCTCTTTAAGAGTTCTCGATGCGGCCTCCACGCTGTCAGCAAGCATCAGTACGGCTTCTTCCTTGGTATCGGGTTTCTTACCCGGGTAAGTGAAGTCATCCACATCGGCAGGATCGCCTCCCTGATTGACGTACTGATTGTAGAAGTAAGTCACTTTGTCCGTGCCGTGGTGAGTCAGTATGAAATCCACGATTATCTCAGGCAGATGGCCTTTGCGGGCGATGTCGCAACCGTCAGTTACATGGTGGATAATATCCGCCGCACTCTCTTTCGGAGAGCGGTCCTTGTGGTATGATTCCCCGTCTTGAGAGGTCTGATTCTCCACGAAACAGGTTGGGTTCATCATTTTGCCTATGTCGTGATACAAAGCTCCGACTTTCACGAGGGCTCCGTTTGCATTGATCTTTCTGCAGGCATCTTCAGCTATCGAAGCGACTTGCATTGAGTGTTGGAATGTCCCCGGCGCCTTAAGGGAGAGTTCTTGAAGAAGCTGGTTATTGGTGTCGGAAAGCTCCCACAGGCGGAAGTTTGATACCAGCGAGAACAGCTTCTCCAGCAAGAATACGATAGGGTAGCATATAATAACAAGCAATGCGTTGATTGCCAGATAAATGAAATCATATCTGAAGATCTCGTGACTGCCTCTCAGGGTGAAAGAATAATAGACGAATGCCGATACGGCAAACAGAATTATCACGTTCAGGAACTGTTTCCAGCCTCTGTTCAACTGAGGATAAGCCAGCAGCAATACGCTTCCCGCAGCAAAGTTGATGGCGAACAGTTTAATGCCATTCTCAGGAATAAACAGGAGAGGCAGCAGGAATACGCAATAGTTCGGGAACACAAACGATTTCTTGAAGAATGCCTGTGTATAGAGCACTATCAGCGGGAATGGAACCATGAAGCTGATTGACGATCCCAGGTTTGTGAAGATGGAGAGCGCTATGTAGAACAGGACGAACAGACAGAGGATGAACCTTCTTTTTTTGTTGTCCGTCAGAATGTCTTCGTCGGTAAAGAGCATATTGAGCAACAGCAATCCTAAGATGGTGATAATCAATATTATTATACCAACCTTATAGGAGCTGTTGATGTCTGATATGCCATAGCTGTTATTGTATTCCGCCTTGAATGATTCCAGCAGCTGATACACGTCTGCAGTCACGATTTCTCCGTTGGAAACAATCAGCTGTCCAGTATAAATTGTCCCGAGAGTAGGAGAGATGTATTCTACAGCCTCGCGGTGGATGGCATTGGTAGTTTTCTCATCAAAGGTAAGATTCGGTACCAGGTATGACTTAACCTTGAGGGCATCGCAGATAGAGTCGGTAGCGGAGTTGAACTTCTTGGCTATTTCGTTGTAAATATCGTAATAGGCTCCCTCGACATTGTAGAGCTCCACTACAGGAGTTTCTTTCGCCCTTTTCTCCTTTTTGACGAATATTACCTCACTGTTTTCCTTGGTTGTGACCGGGATCAGCCCCTTCTCGTATATGTCGGACATCCGCATAGCCACTATCGATGCCGCAATCCTCAGAGTGTCATTTGCAGAAGGGGGAACGCTCGCCTGGAAAGCGTTTATCTGCGCTGTTCCCGTCGCATCATTATAGTTGTAATACTCAATGATCTGAGAGGCTCTTTGCTCTCTTTCATCCAGCAACTGCTCGTTAGTTTTGAGAATGGGGAAGTCGAATGGAGCCACGAGAGTCTCGTAAGTCCATGGGCTGCCTATCTGATAATTATACTGAAAAAAGACCTTGCTAGGGTACAGAATGTACATCAGAGCCGCAACAGCAACCAGTTCCAGGGCAATGATGACTTCTTTGGAAAACTTTGGTAGTTTCATTTTAATCATTTGTGTATCATTACAAATATATACAAAAATATCTTAAATTTGTGGTCATGAGAGATAATGAAGCAAATCGTTACGCATCACGCGGTGTCTCTTCCTCAAAAGAAGACGTCCACAAGGCCATCGCCAATCTCGACAAAGGCCTGTTCGAAAAAGCATTCTGCAAGATAGTTCCCGACTACCTTTCCGGTGATGATAAGTACTGCCTGGTAATGCACGCAGACGGTGCAGGAACCAAGAGTTCACTGGCTTATGCATACTGGAAAGAGACCGGAGACATGAGTGTCTGGAAGGGCATTGCCCAGGATGCGATAGTGATGAACACCGATGATTTGCTATGCGTCGGGGTTACCGACAACATTCTCCTCTCTTCTACAATCGGACGCAACAAGAATCTGATTCCTGGTGAAGTGATAGCTGCCATTATAGGAGGTTCATCCGCCTTCGTGGACAAGATGAGGTCCTACGGTATAGATATGACCCTCACAGGAGGCGAAACCGCTGACGTGGGAGACCTGGTGAGAACGGTTATCGTGGACAGTACAGTCTGTGCAAGAATAGCCAGAAAAGACGTTATAGACAATGCCAACATTACCGCGGGAGACGTAGTTGTGGGTTTGGCTTCTTACGGGAAGGCAATTTACGAGGATGAATACAATGGGGGAATGGGAAGCAACGGTTTGACCTCAGCGCGTCACGACGTATTCTCAAAATATCTCGCAGAGAAGTATCCAGAGAGCTATGACGCAAGCATCAACCCTGATTTCGTCTATTCAGGTTCCAGAAAACTGACCGAAACAGAGCCCGAGACCGGCCTTACCTACGGCAAGCTGGTTCTTTCTCCTACCAGGACTTACGCCCCGATTATGAAGGAAGTCTTCTCAGTCTGCCGTTCTTCCATTCACGGTATGATTCATTGTTCCGGTGGTGCTCAGACTAAGGTTCTGAACTTCATTGACAATCTCTGCGTGGTCAAGGACAATCTTTTCCCTGTTCCGCCGCTTTTCAAGACCATTCAGCAAGAGTCCGGCACCCCTTGGGAAGAGATGTACAAAGTGTTTAACATGGGACACAGAATGGAGATTTACACCGACAAAGATTCTGCGGCCAAGATTATTTCCATCTCCGGGAAGTTCGGCGTTCCTGCCCAAATTATAGGCAGGGTGGAGGCGACTGCCGGAAGGAAGGTCATCATCAACAGTGAATATGGAGAATTCAAATATCAGATTTAGGAGAGCAGCCACAGCGTTAGTTCTTTTTATTTTGCTTTCGGTTGTAGTCTCCTGCAACAAAAAAACGGAGAGTCAAATCTCTTTGCCGGAACTGATGGAGTTGATCCACGCAGACGTATTTGATTCTACCTCCGTATTCTTCGGGGATTATTCCAAGTATCCGGAGGATATTTCCAAGTTGCCTATCGGCGTATTCAATATCGGCTCGTCGCTTGATCCGCTTCTGACTGACCTTATGGTGCATGACACCTTTGACAATATCACCGGTTCGAGCGAGGATGACAAACTGGCTGACCTTGCCGGAGAGAATTTCGTGACGTTCACTATACACAAAGAGGCGATTGACAGCCTCGGAGGCGCAGAACCTCTTGATATGGCTGTTCTTCACACTCTCTTCCTTACCGGAAACGATTTCTTTGACGAGGCTCAGCAGACAAAGATCATAGTTGCCGGAGGCGACATGGACGACGTCGTGACTACCGAGAGAATTCAGAAGTTCCTCTCAATGACCAATACCGGCGTGAAGTATATCTCCGTAGCCGAAGCTACCGCAGAGGCGATCATAGATTCTCTTGAGAACGTGCAGGGCTCTTACGCCGTAGCCTTTATCGGCAATTCGGAGACAATCTTGAGTGAGAGATATGCAAAACACCTCTCCAACGTTGCCAGGAAAAAGGAATTCTCCAAGAATGTTCCCGTAATCAACCAGAGCCTTCCAGGCCCGGACGTATCCGGTTTCCCAATGGTTGACGCGGCTTTGACGGCTTTGCTTCACAACTACAGGATCAGTGAGTCCTCAGTTCCTATCAAGGCCATCATAGTTGAGCCGGATCTGGACGATGAGCAGACCGATATGCTTCTGTCTATACTGACATACTACAGGTCCATCATCTCTACCGGAACAAACCCTTACAAGAGTATCATCGCAGAGGATGTCATCATTCTCAACCCTAACAAATGCGCTGCCGTAAAGTGTTACCAGACTCTCAGACAGGATGGAAACCTTGCTCTGAGTATAACTGAGCAGCAGATACACAGATTCAGTTACCCATCAGGTTTTACCTATGTCTTTTAAAGAATCAATCTCGCACGAAGAAATAGAAGAACTTGAGCTTTTGTCATTTGATGGCAAAATTGAGGTGATAACGGATACCGGCGCTGCATACAAAAAGGCGATAAAACATCTCTCATCCTGCAGAATGATCGGGTTTGACACCGAGACGAAGCCTGTCTTCCAACATCACGTACCGCACAATCCCACCGCTTTGCTCCAACTGTCGAGCGAGACGAACGCATATATATTCAGACTTACCAAGATAGGGATGCCGAAGGAGCTCGTCAAGCTTATGACCAGCAAGACGATCACCAAAATCGGCGCCGCCGTGTGGGATGACATCAGAGGTCTGAACCACTATTCCCATTTTGAAGCCCAGCGTTTCATGGACCTCCAGTCATTCGCCGAGAATTACGGGATAAAGGACAAGAGCGTCAAAAAACTGACAGCCATCATATTGGGCAGAAAGGTCTCGAAAGCACAGCAGTTATCCAATTGGGAATCGCCCGAACTTACTCAGGCACAGTTGCTTTACGCTGCCACAGACGCCTGGGTTTGTCTGGTAATGTACAAGAAGCTCCTCGCTTCCTAAATTTGTTGGGTTTTTATTTTTTGTTATCTTTGTGACATCAAGGTACCTTGGCCGAGTGGTTAGGCACTGGTCTGCAAAACCAGGTACAGCAGTCCGATTCTGCTAGGTACCTCACAATAAAAAGGGCGCTTCTGAGGCGCTCTTTTTTATTTTTGTCGTACGGTGGAGTCAATCAGCCTGCAGGCAAACTCTATGATGGAATCTTTCCCGTCCATCAGGACCAGCGGATCCAGTTCTACGAAATAGTCGGGCGGAACCCCGTTCTCATAGTTATGTCCGTCAGGAGAGAAAGTTCTCGACATAGGGGTGCGGTAAGCCCATCCGTTGTTCAGTCCGAACGTGTAAACGACTGAGGTTCCGCCGCTCGTGGTATTGCCGACGAGGCGAACGTTATCGTAACTCTTCATGCACAGAGAGAATAGGGACGAACAACTGTAACTCCTCGGACCGATGAGGACTACAAGCGGCTTTCTCCATACCGGGCCGTCCCAGGTCTTGGGAGCATATGCTCCGGTAGCTTCGCTGAAATCTTCGTATCCCGGTCCGGTCTTAACCTTTGTGGTATAGAGAAGCTGGCCGTTGGACGGAAGTGACTGAAGGAACATTCTCAGGTTGTATAGCGCTCCTCCGGTATTGCTTCTTAGATCGAGAATGAGGCCGTTACAGTCGCTGTATTTGCTGTACAGATATGCCAGGTCAGATTTACGGATTTCGTTCATCCATGAAGAATAGAGCAGGTAACCCACTTTCCCGTTATGAATGGCATTGTGTATGAATCCTCCCGTGGTGTGGTAGGTGTACGTCAGATACTCTTCGTACAGAACGGATTCGACTACATTTCTGTTGCCGAGCAGGGACTCGTTGATTGTAGGAGAATGGGAAATGTCAAACGACGACATCAGATTGACATGGCCGTCGTGAATCTCTCCCAACATCTTTCCCAATACGTTGAAGAGTTCACTTTGAGACATATTGTCCTTTATCTGCGGAGAATACTCCCTGTACACCTGTTCCCAGTCAACTCCCTTGATCTCAAAGTGAGGATATCGCTCCTGCATCTGCTTCCAGAGGTCTTCAAATGTGGACCTGGGAGTAACGGCAGGCTCTCTTATGAGAACACTCTCGCAGGATGTTGCAAGCAGCGTCAATGACAGCAATTGTATGAAACGGATTCTCTTCATCGGCTCTATCTTTTTACCTGCTTGAATGATACAGAATATGTGATAGTGTGCATTCCCGCCTTAAAATCCCAGGATGAGCCTCTCCCCGCAGAGAAATACTCCCATCTGTATGAGATTCTGCGTTGCTTTTCCCTCTTTGTCTTCCATGAGAATCCGATATCGCATGATGCTCCGCCCAAGCCTCTTACATAATGATCGAAGGAATTGAAATAAGTGGCTACGTCGTCATCGTGCGTTACCGCCGGGCCGATTATGGCATAAGACGGTCTGCTGACTAGAGAAATCAGCGGCAACTTGATGAACGAAGAAATGTTGAATCTGTCGAAGCTGTACTGAAGCACAAGGTCTCCACCCAGATAGAAGAAATTGCTTACGATAGGGAAGTAAGAACTGTGTATGCGAATGTCCAGATGGTCATTCACCGAGCCGCCGGCCCAAAGTCGGAAGTTGTCAGTACGGTCACCGTGAAGATTGTAGGTCCATGCATATCCGGCATTTGCCAATATGCTGAGGTTCATAATGTTGAAATGATAGCCACCCTTCAGAGAATGAAAACCTACGGCAGCATTCTCCGAAAAGAAACGGAGCATTCTGTCTTTTTCCGTTGCAAGCGTATACTTTTCAGTCAGAAGCAGATCCCACAGAATGGCTGAAGAGGCGGCCTTGTCTAGATACTGGTCCATACCGATTCCGATTTCAAACACGGAATTGCGTTGGAAAGCATATTCCTGGCTCGATGCTGAATGAAATGCCAGGCAGAGAATCGCTGTTAACAATATCCTTCTCGTCATATTCACTACGAAGATAATAAAAAAGAACGGCATTCCATATGCCGTTCTTCTTTATAGCGCTGTTACCAGGTTAGAACAAAACGTAAGAGAGACCTATGTTAAGTCTGCTGAATCTACGTTTGAGATTACTCTCCTTACTTGTGTTGAAGGTGCCAAGATCGTATCCTACGTTGATTCTGAATTGGTTGAACAACTCGAGATAAAGGTTGGCGCCCACAAGAATGTCAAATCTTGAGATGCCGTCGTAATCAAATTTGTTGAGAGGATCACCGGTCTTCTGACCGTTCACGTAAACCTGTTCTTCTGACAGCAATCCGATATTCAGTGTAGGACCTACGCTGAAACCGATATTAAGTTCACTTCCGACAGGAGCTTTTGCAGAGACCATCAAAGGAATGCCGGCATAGAGCCAGGTTTCCTTGTATTCAGTCAATATTCTGCTGCCTTTTACGCCAACGTAATCTAGACGCAGACCACCTTCAAGAAATGTGTTCCTCGCTATAGGAAATTGATACGCGCCTTTCAAAAAGGCACCGTTGCCGGGTACTTTTTCTTGAAATCCGGTTTCCTTTACTGAGGCAGTGAAGATGTCGTGAGTGTAGCCCGCGGTAAATACAACCTGAGCAAACGAAGCAACGGAAGTGACTGTAATCGCTACAAGAGTTAAGATTAATTTCTTCATTATCAGTGTTTTTTAATTACGGTAATGCCAAGAATGTTGCAGCAAATGCCAGGATGGCGTAAAGCTCAGGGAATACAGCCAAAATCATTGTATTGGCAAATACGTCCTGACCGTTGCTCATCTCGATAACGCCGTTTGCGCAAACTTTGGATTGGCGAACTGCTGAAAGATAACCCACTACTCCGAGAGCGATTGATGCTGAACTGAGAGCGAGGCTCTGTCCCATTGAGATGTCAAAGTTCAAACCTTTGATTGCGTTGAGTGCAAAGAAGAAACCTGCGAAACCATACAAACCTTGTGTAGAAGGAAGTGCGGAAAGAATCATTGATTTTCCGAAGATGTCCGGATTCTTCTTCAACGCTCCGATAGTCGCGTTACCGGCGATGGTAACACCGACAGTACTGCCTAGTCCTGACAGTGTAAGCATAACTGCCATAGATAGATAGGCGATGATTAAAGGTAATGTTAATGTCATAGTTTAAATTATTTATTTGTTATTATTTATTATTCTTGGTCAAAGGCTTGTAAGGTCTTCCGCCACCTGTGAAGCCTGCATTCTTGTAAAACTCCACGAAAGTAAGACGCATAGGATGCACGAATGCTCCCAGCGCACTGAGTCCCAATACCAGTCCGTGTCCTACCAGCAGGATAATGCCGAAGAACAGCCATCCTACATAAGGTATGTTGCCGGCTTGAGAGGCGAGAGCGTTCATCACGATAGCCAGACAGCCGCCAGAGCATCCCAATCCGAAAAGACGGATGTAGGAGAGGATATCTCCGAAGAATCCGGTTACGTCGTAGAATGCAGCCACGCCGCCAAACAGTCGTTTGAAGATATTCTTGACAGGTTTTGCGAAGAACAGGATGAGCGCGATACCTCCGTAGCACAGAATGTACGTCATTACAGGGGTGACCATCTTGGTACCATTCTGACTGCCTGCGTAAACGAGGGCAACCCATACCAGGAACATAGACCATCCTATATTGCTCAGTCCTGCTTGCCATCCATCCTTCTTCATCATATAGATTGCCGATACGACTCTGGCGAAAATCACGTGTACCAGACCGAAGATGATTGCAAACCAGAACATCTTCATGTTGTCAAACGGGAAGAAAGTGATTCCTCTGAAGTCAATGTGGAGCAACTCGTAGATATTCAAGCCGAAAAATGATCCGTTCAGCATCGGCATCAGGATGGTGCCTATTCCAAGCCAGATCACGAGTTTGCCGTATTCTTTGAGAGACGGGACTTTCGTGACGGCGAGGATTCCCGCTATGAGGAGAATAAGTCCGTATCCCATATCTCCTAAGCACAGGCCGAAGAACAGCATGTAGAACGGAGCGAAATACGGGGTAAGGTCCAGTTCGTCGTACTGAGGAAGCACGTACAGATCTCCGATTGCCTCGAAGACTCTCGCGAACCAGTTGTTTTTGAGTTTGACCGGCGGATTGTCTTCTCCCTTAGCCGCCTCGCTGAGGTAGACTACGCCGAGACTGTCGAGACACTCCTTCACTTTGTTCTCATTCTCCTTGAATGAGAAACCGTTGATGACGGTAAGGGTATTCTCAGCCTCTTTGGCGGATGTTTCAGCTGCGGAATAGAGATCGAAACGGTCCAGTGTCTCGTTGTAGGCTTTCCTGAATGAAGGAATCATAGCGGCATAGGATGCCAGCTGAGCCTTGGTACCGTCAATCTGTTTCTGAACTTCGTCGGCCTCTTCCAGATACTCGTTAACGCTCTTGGCAGGAGCGGTCATCTCAATCATCGGGAAGTTGTACGGCTCTCCCTGTGTCTCAAGGACAACGAAGAATATATTGTTCTCATCGGCTTCGAGAACCTGCAAAGGATATTCAGATTCGAGCGAAGCATCGAATTTCTTGGTTTTGACTCCGTAGAAATGAGGAATGAGTCCTATTTCCTTAAGTCTTTCTATGTCTGAAGAATTGAAATTGCCCCAAACCTCGGCGCGATGCGCCTCTTCAAGGAGGTTCTTGTGAGCATTGTTCAACTCTTCGAGCCCTGAAAGCAAAGATTCTGCGGCGGGAAGGGCTTCGGCAGGCTCCTGTGAAATACCGGCAGCCTTCTTGTCCTTGAAACTCTCCAGTCTGGCGATGAGTTCCTTGTACTTCTTCGCCAATTCAAAATCTTCGCGTGAAGTGTCGTCAAACGGCTTGCCGGAACGTGTAACATCCATCAGGCCAAGCTCTTGGAGCTTTTCCAGAACGCCTGTTACCTCAGGAGTATAGGCAAGAACTGAGAATTTGGTCATCTTTTTGATCATTGCTCTCCCTCCTCTTCTTCAAGTTCGTGACGTATCTTGACGATCTTGGAAGATGCCTTGGACAAATTCTCTTCATCCTCCATAAACCGTTTGATCTTTCGGATAGCTTCCTGATAGCCCGGAATCTGCACTTTTTCGTACAGATTCACCTTTTGTGTGGTCTTCTTGCGCTGGAATTCCAGAATCCTGCTCTTCTCGGCGTAAACTTCGGATTCTATCCCGAGCTGAGCCAGCTTCTGGAGAATAGCGACTCCGTCAGTGTACCAGAATGGCTTCTGGAAAGAATTGAACGGTTTTACCTCATAGTCTACGTTCACCAGCTCAGGAGTGCGTACTCCGGCCACTTTCACGGTTCTGAGGTGAACGTCCTTGACTGAAATCAGTCCCGGCTCGAATTCATTCCATAAGCGAGACAGGTAGTCGTATTCTTTAATGGCTTTTTCAAGTTCATCCAAAAGACGGGCCGCCTCCATCTTGGCTGTCTGCACGCTGGCGCGCAGAGCCGACTCCTTGCTCTTCAGAGTAGGGAGCGCTTTCTGACGCACTTTAAGCTGTTTGCCAAGATTGGTCAGCGATGTCTTGTTGTATTGAAATTTGATTGCCATTATTATTCAGCTTTTGCAGGCCAATATTTATCAATGAGAGATTGTTTGATACCGGTTTCCGCTTGCGTGAAGAACTCTGCGAAGAGTTCCCATGCAGTATTGAGCATCTCCTCGATGGTGATGTTCACATCGATTGAAAGCAGGCGGATAGCGTACTGTTTAGCGTAAGCGAGACAGCGGTTGTCGTAATCACTCAAGTCAAATCCGTTTTCAAGTTTCGTCTTGGCATTCTGTGCATCGGCATACAGACGGACTGAGGCGTTCATCACCTGTGAGTGGTCTTCTCTGGTCTGTTTGCCCTGTACAAGTTGTTTCAGACGTGACAGCGATCTGAACGGGTCGATAATGACCTTTCCGGAATCGGTGTCTGCGCGAAGGAACAACTGTCCTTCAGTGATATATCCTGTATTGTCAGGGATAGCGTGTGTAATATCGCCGTCATTGAGGGTAGTTACCGCAATGATGGTGATGGAACCTCCGTCAGGAAGTTGTACTGCCTTCTCGTAGATCTTGGCAAGGTCAGAGTAGAGCGAGCCTGGCATAGAGTCCTTTGAAGGAATCTGGTCCATACGGTTGGACACGATACTCAGCGCGTCGGCATAAAGCGTCATATCTGTCAGAAGCACAAGCACTTTCTCATTCTTGTCAACTGCGAAGTATTCTGCAGCGGCCAAAGCCATTTCAGGAATAAGAAGACGCTCTACAGGAGGCTGGTCGGTGGTGTTTACAAAACTGATGATTTTGTTGAGCACACCGGCATTCTCAAACTCATGACGGAAATAGAGATAATCGTCATTGCTCAATCCCATGCCACCCAGGATAATCTTGTCTACGTCGGCCCTAAGAGCCACTTGCGCCATAACCTGGTTGTAAGGCTGGTCAGGGTCGGCGAAGAACGGAATCTTCTGTCCTGACACCAGGGTATTGTTCAGGTCGATACCTGCGATACCGGTAGGGATGAGCTGAGACGGCTGTCTGCGTTTATATGGGTTTACGGAAGGACCTCCGATGGCTCTGTGGTCACCTTCAACCTCAGGACCTCCGTCGATAGGTCTGCCATAGGCATTGAAGAAACGTCCTGAAAGTTCGTCACTTACGTTGAGTGAAGGAGCTTCTCCAAAGAAAAGGACATCGGCATTTGTAGGAATACCTTCAGTGCCGGAGAAAACTTGAAGCGTGACAAGGTCTCCCTTGATTTTCACAACCTGAGCGAGACGACCGGCTACGGTAGCCAGTTCATCGTTGCTGACTCCTTGAGCTCTGAGGGCAACGGTAGCTTTTGTGATTGCCTCGAGCTGAGTATATATTCTTTGAAATGCTTTAGTCATTTGCCAAAATAGTCTTTAGTTCATTCTGATATTGATAGAATTTGTCGCTCTTGTACTCGGAGAAGTTCATCTGACGGAGAACGTTGATGATCTCTTTGTATTTGTCGCGGCATTCTTCGAAAGTGTCAAACTCGAATTTGTGTGCGCAAACTTCGAGAACGAGTTCCAGCATAAGCTGCTGGCGGTCCATAGGGCAGAGGGCGTCGATTGCGTCGAAAGCATCCTGTTGGAACAGAACGAAGTCAATCAGTTCGCTCTTCCAGAATTGCTCGTGGTAGCTAACCGGAACGCCGTCATCACCGAGAATGTTGATCTGCTCGGCCACTTCTTTTCCTCTGCGGAGAAGGTTCTTGATATAGAGTACTTTGTCAACCCAGTCTTTTTCAACAGTTTCCTTGAGATAATCCACAATTTCAGGATAATCCAGATACTTAGAATAAGAATCGATAGGGTTGACGGCAGGGTATCGTTTCTGGTCGGCGCGGTTCTGCTCGAGAGCGTAGAAGCAGCGCGCTGCTTTCTTGGTAGACTCGGTCACCGGCTCCTTGAGGTTACCGCCGGCAGGAGATACGGTACCGATGAACGTTACGGAACCAGTCTTGCCGTTGCGGAGTCTTACTATACCTGCACGGGCGTAGAAGCTTGAGATGATGGAAGACAAGTCCACAGGGAAAGCGTCTGCTCCAGGAAGTTCCTCCATACGGTTACTCATCTCACGGAGAGCCTGAGCCCAGCGTGAAGTAGAGTCTGCAAGAAGCAGCACCTTCAGACCCATTGCGCGGTAGTACTCGCAAATTGTCATTGCAGTGTAAACAGAAGCTTCACGGGCAGCCACAGGCATGTTGGAAGTATTACATATAATGGTGGTACGTTCCATCAGTTTGCGGCCGGTGTGCGGGTCAACCAGTTCAGGGAACTCGGTGAAAATCTCCACAACCTCGTTTGCACGCTCACCACAGGCGGCCATCAGGATAACGTCGGCATCAGCCTGCTTTGCAATGGCGTGTTGGAGCACGGTCTTGCCGCATCCGAAAGGTCCCGGGATAAATCCGGTACCGCCTTCTGCGATAGGGTTGAAAGTATCGATTGTACGAAGACCTGTACTCATGATCTTGAATGGACGAGGTTTCTCCACGTAACTGCCGATGGCTACTTTTACAGGCCATTTCTGAACCATTGTCACTTTGTGGTCTTCGCCTTTTTCATCGGTAACCACGGCGATGGTGTCATCCACTTTATATTGGCCGGCTTCAACCAGGCTCTTGACAGTATAGGTGCCTTCAAAGCTGAAAGGAACCATTATTTTGTGAGGGAGCCAGCCTTCTTTCACTTCACCGAGCCAGTCTGCAGACATTACTTTGTCTCCGACTTTGGCGATAGGGGTGAAGTCCCAGAGTTTTTCACGGTCCAGAGGATCCGTGTATTCTCCTCTCTTCAAAAATACGTCTGACATGGTGGTCAGGTTATTCTGCAAACCGTCGTAGCAGCTGCTCAGCAAACCAGGGCCCAGGATAACTTCCAACATATGGGCCTCAAATTCTACAGTGTCTCCCTGTTTCAAGCCGCGTGTGCTTTCGAAAACTTGTACGAACGCATTCTTGCCGTTCACTTTAATAACCTCGGCCATCAACTTGACACCGTTCAGATTGATGTAACAGATCTCATTCTCAGCTACGTGGCCGTCAAAACGAACTGTTACAAGGTTTGAAACGATGCCGGTTACAATACCAGTAGTCTTCATATAATTTAATTCAATTGTTTTTTCGATTCTGTATAGGTGGCGCTGATTTCATCCACGAACTTGCGGAACAGCATCTCACCGGTTGCTTTGTCAAGTTTACTCCATCTCTCAATCAAATGCGCTTTCGCCAGGAAGGCGAGAAGCACGTTCACGTCGAAGTCACCATAAGCTGTCAGACTGCAAATCTTGTCCCATGTTATAGTGTCAAGCTGACGCTCCCGATCTACTATGTTCTTTATCTTGAAAGCCTTGACAAGACTCTCTTTCTCATCAAACTCCTGAGTCGTCTGCTCTCCGTTCAGGAAAGCGACCTTTTCAGTACGTGCGGCAAAATCGTAAGCGAAGAATTCCTTGATGAATCTGTTACGGCATTTGCGACATGCACTGTAGAAGTGTGAATTGATATTCTCCTCTTTGTAACTGAATTCCAGCCATTCAATCAGTCTGCGGTCAGCTTCTGAAGAATTCTCATATAGAAAATCTCTTATTGCGGCATAGGAATAGTCACTCTTTTCAAATGAAAGAGCCAATTCAGGAAGAGAGGCAATAAGATATGGGTAGTTATTCATTTATCTTATTCAGAGAATAATATTTTCTTTGTTGCCGGGCGAAGGTATTCGCTGAAGAGTTTCTCGAAGTCGCCTTCCGCGAAACTGATGAAGTAACCTCCGTCTTTAGGTGAAACGGTAAAGCCACCTGAAATATTCTTGGTAAAGGTGAAGTTGACTCCCTTTGACAATTCAGAAGAGATGCCGTTCTTCAGATAAGATTCGAACTGACTCTTCATGGCTTCAGGAAGGGTTACCTCCAATGCTACAGGTGTTGCGCTGCCTGCATTGAAAGACTTCACAACCGTCTCAATCAAGCCTTTTACGAAAGAAGCATCTCCCATAGCCGCCTTTGTGTCAGCGCCTACGACCTTGGCTGTAATGACTTGTTCTATCTGGCTCTTGAGAGCTGAGATGGTTTGTGTGGATGCCATCTTCAAGTCATTTGTTACCTTAAACTTAAGATCTTCTGCCTCTTTGTTTGCCTGTGAAAGAATCTTCTCAGACTGAGCGTTTGCATCCGCAACGATTCTTGCGGCTTCTTCTTTTGCTTTTGCAAGTAAACTGTCACCGGCTTGTTTTCCTTTTGACAGACCTTCGTTGTAAAGCTTGTCTGTCAATTCTTGCAACTTATTGTCCATATTATGAATAATAATTGATTTAAATCGCGTAAAGTTAAGATTTTTTGCATATAAAAAAGAAAAAGACGCCTTTTTTTGACGTCTTTTTCAATATTTAAGAACGCTCAAAGGCGTATTTGCTTTGTTTTAAGCCAAGAAACCGAGCAACATACCTGCAGCTACGGCACTTCCGATCACACCGGCAACGTTAGGACCCATAGCGTGCATCAGCAAGTAGTTCTTGTCGTCGTATTCTCTTCCGACACTGTTTGATACGCGGGCGGCGTCCGGAACGGCGCTTACGCCTGAATTACCGATGAGAGGGTTGATTTTGTTACCTTCTTTCAAGAACAGGTTGAAGAATTTGACGAACAACACTCCTGCAAACGTAGCAATCACAAATGACAGCGCGCCAAGGCAGAATATTTTAACTGACTTGAGTTGCAGGAACTGGTCTGCCTGAGTGGATGCTCCGACCGTTACACCGATGAGAATTGTTACGATGTCAATCAGAGGTCCGCTTGCAGTATTGGCAAGACGTCTTGTAACACCGCTCTCTTTGAGCAAGTTACCGAAGAACAACATACCGAGAAGAGGAAGACCTGAAGGTACGATGAACGCTGTCAGCAAGAATCCTACGATAGGGAATATCTTCTTCTCTGTAGGTGATACGGGTCTTGGCGGTTTCATACGGATAAGGCGCTCTTTCTTGGTTGTGCAAAGACGCATGATAGGCGGCTGGATCACAGGAACGAGGGCCATGTAAGAGTAAGCGGATACTGCAATTGCGCCCATCAAATCAGGAGCAAGTCTTGAAGAGATGAAGATTGCGGTAGGACCGTCAGCGCCACCGATAATACCGATAGCACCTGCCTCAGAAGGGGTGAATCCGATGAGAAGCGCAAGAGCGTACGCACCGAAAATACCGAATTGAGCTGCAGCGCCGATTAGAAGCAACTTAGGATTGGAGATCAATGCGGAGAAGTCCGTCATCGCTCCAATGCCCAGGAAAATCAAAGGTGGATAAAAGCCTCGCTGAACACCCTGGTACAGGATGTTCAGAACGGAGCCTTCTTCATATACACCCACGTTCAAACCGGCGAACAATGGAATGTTACCGATTATGATACCGAATCCGATCGGAACGAGAAGCATAGGTTCCCATTCTCTCGTGATTGCAAGGTATATGAAGACTATACCGATTGCAATCATAATCAGATATTGGTAGTTGCAGTTGGCAAAACCTGTGTATTGCCAGAACTGTTTCAGATTGATAATGATATTTTCCATTTATTAGCCGATAACGAATAGTTGTGCTCCCTCCAGTACTGAATCACCTTTGGCAGCGAGTATTTTAACGATTTTACCGTCACAGGTAGCTTCGATGGAATTCTCCATCTTCATAGCCTCGAGAACCATTACTTCCTGACCCTTCTTGACAGAGTCGCCTACGTTGCATTTAACCTGAAGGACTACACCCGGAAGAGGTGAATTGACCACGGTTTCTCCGGCAGCGGCTGCAGGGGCAGCGACTGTTTGCTTAGGAGCAACTGGAGCGGCCGGAGCAGGAGCTGCAGCCTTTACAACCTTGATGGTTTTCGGTTTGGTGACTGGTTTTTCGAATTCAACAGAGTAGGGAACACCATTGACTTCAACTTTAGCGGTATTCTCCTCGCATTCGATGGCAACATTGTAATCGTTACCGTTGATTTTAAGTTTATATTCTTTCATGATATTCTATTTTCTTTTGAGTTGAGGAGTCTCGCGCAGTTGATAAATCTTGCTGCTCCAAGGTGAATAACTTCTGTCTGTGTGCTGAAGGGTAACCACGAAGCTCTCTTCATCGTGAGCTTCATTCTCTTCGCAGTACAGGTGAAAAGCAGTGGAAATCGCTGCGTATACTTCACCTGAAACGCCTTCTGTCTTAGCGGCTTCAGCTGCAGCTGCCTTGACTTCATCAGAAGCATTGGAAGATGCAGTCTTCTTTGAAGATCTCCTGATGGATGCTTTACCGATCTGTTTGAAAATCAGGTAGAGAATAATCAGGGCGCTGAATACGACAGACATCGCAGTTACCGCCATAATCCATCCGTAAGGGTCGATTCTGGCCATCTTCTGACTCTTGGTTTCTCCATCTACTGTGCCGTTGCTGCCGCTTGGAGAGGTGTGGGACAAAACTTCCCAGCCTTCGCCGGAACCGTCAACTGTGCCGAGGCCGTCATCAGTACGACCATATGACTGATTCGGAGCAAGATCCGGAATGGTAATCTGGTCAATGATGGTGCGGCCGTCACCTGCGACGAAATAGAGAACTCTGCCCGGTTCCAGATTGAAGCTGACGTGGTATGTGCCTCTATTTGGCTGGCAGTCAGCCCAGAACAGAGCGTGTTGACGCGGTTTGATCTTCGTTGTAATGTCTCCTTTCGGGATGCGATATTTCTGGAGATTGTTTATATCGTCAGATAAGAAACATCCTCCTACGTCGACTGTACCGAAAGATGAGTTGAACAGCTCAAACCACGCATTCTGCTGACCGAAGTCATCTTGAAAATCGTTCTCGTTTATTACCAGCACCTCATTCAGGCGAATGGCATTCTGATTCTGTGCTATCGCGCCGAAACTGACGAGCAATAAACCTAAAACGATGTATGATTTGATATGTTTCATATTTACAATGGTAGATTGTCGTGTTTCTTTGCAGGGTTAGTAAGTTTCTTGGTAGAAAGCATCTCGAGAGCGCGGATTACGCGGAAACGAGTGTTACGCGGCTCGATGACGTCATCGATATAGCCGTAACTTGCTGCTTTGTAAGGGTTGCAGAAGAGATCGTCGTACTCTTTCTTCTTAGCCTCTTTGATCTCGGCAGCTTGCTCAGGAGTCTCGGCAGCCTTCATCTCTTTAGCGTAAAGAACTGCTACGGCACCGTCGGCACCCATAACTGCGATGTTTGCAGTAGGCCATGCGTAGTTGATGTCACCGCGAAGCTGTTTACAGCTCATCACGATGTGGCTTCCACCATATGATTTACGTAGAGTGACGGTAATCTTAGGAATAGTGGCTTCACCGTAAGCGTAAAGCAATTTTGCACCGTGGAGAATGACTCCGCCGTACTCTTGCTGTGTGCCAGGAAGGAAGCCCGGAACGTCAACCAAAGTAACGATAGGAATGTTGAATGCGTCGCAGAAACGGACGAATCGTGCACCCTTGCGGCTTGAGTTGATATCAAGTACGCCGGCCATAACCTTAGGCTGGTTAGCTACAATACCCACTGAGCTTCCGCCCATGCGAGCGAAACCTACTATGATGTTTTTAGCGTAGTCTTTGTGAATCTCGAAGAAATTGCCGTCATCGACGATGGAATTGATAACCTCATACATATCATAAGGTGCGTTAGGGTTATCAGGGATAATCTCGTTGAGGGCGTCTTCCGTACGGTCGATAGGGTCTTCTGTAGGAAGATAAGGCGGCTCTTCAAGGTTGTTTTGAGGAATATAGCTGAGGAGCTCGCGGATTGTAGCGATAGTCTCTTCTTCGGTATCGCATGCGAAGTGAGCCACACCACTCTTGGAAGCGTGTACTACGGCGCCGCCAAGTTGTTCCTGTGTAACTTTCTCACCCAATACCTGCTCCACTACTGCTGGACCGGTCAAGAACATGTAGCTTGTGTTTTTGCACATGATGGTATAGTCGGTCAAAGCCGGAGAATAAACTGCACCGCCTGCGCAAGGACCGAGGATGGCGCTGATCTGAGGAACTACGCCCGAAGCGAGAATGTTGCGTTCGAAAATCTCGGCATATCCTGCCAGTGCGTTTACTCCCTCCTGAATACGTGCTCCGCCTGAGTCATTAAGACCTACTACAGGTGCGCCCACCTTCATCGCCTGATCCATCACTTTGCAGATTTTCTGTGCCAAAGTCTCGGAAAGAGAACCGGCGTTTACAGTGAAATCCTGTGCAAATACGTAAACCAGACGGCCGTTGACAGTACCGTATCCGGTAACGACACCATCACCCAGGAACTGTTTCTTCTCCATTCCGAAGGTGGTGCAACGGGGAAGCATGAACATGTCAAATTCTTCAAAACTTCCTTCATCAAGAAGCATTGCGATTCTTTCACGAGCGGTGTATTTACCTTTCTCGTGTTGTGCTTCGATGCGGTCTTGACCACCACCGAGGCGAGCTTTTTCTCTTAAAGAGATAAGTTCTTTTACTTTATCGAGTTGTTGGCTCATTATATTTTGGTTTTATTTATAATTATTTTTCGCTAGGGTTCTCGCAAATCTCAGTAAGAACGCTTTGAGTTGACTTTGGATGCAGGAATGCAATGTTGAGACCTTCAGCGCCTTTACGTGGGGCCTTGTCAATCAGAGCCACACCTTTGCTCTCAGCGTCAGCCAGGCAGGCAGCAACGTCTTTAGTCTTGAAAGCGATATGGTGGATACCGCCGCGGCCGTTATTCTTTTCAATGAATTTTGCTATTGTACTGTCGGGACTGGTTGGTTCGAGAAGTTCCAGTTTTACCTCGCCGATTTTGAAGAAAGCGGTCTTCACTTTTTGATCAGCTACTTCTTCGATGTTGTAGCATTTGAGACCCAGTACGTTTTCATAATAAGGAATAGCCTCTTCAAGAGATGGAGTTGCTATGCCAAGGTGTTCGATTTGAGTTAATTCCATGATATGTAATTTTAAATTATTGCAAAAAATAGCGCCCAAAAGTACTAATAAAAATGGGTATAACGAAAAAAAAACAGACCGAAGCCTGTTTTTTTATTAACTAGTTAATAACAAGTCACAATGCTTTCTTCAAAAAGGCCACGAAACCTTCAACGTCGAGATCGTAGGCGCGGGTTGCTATCGTCTTCCCAGTGACCGGGTCGAGCAGCACGTAGAACGGCTGAGCGTTCACTCCGTACATTGTGTTCATTCTGTACGTGTTGATTTTGCCGATTGACTTGAGCACTTTCCCCTGATCGTTGGTCTGCCATTCCTCTTCAGGAAGGACGGTCTTGTCGTCCCCGTAGAGTTGGAGAATGACGAAATCATTCTTCAGAATAGAATGTACCCGTTCATCCGAGAATACTCTTGCCTCCATCTCGCGGCAGTTCACGCAACCTGCTCCAGTGAAATCCAGGAATACCGGCTTTCCGACGCTCTTGGCATACTCTATAGCTTCGTCGTAATCGAACAGGGCATTGAAACCTTCAGGTTGCTTGATTATGTTGCTGTACTTGGGTGTGAAGCCGTAAACGCTTTCCAGCGTACCTCCGCCGACATATAACGTACTTCCCTGGGTATCAGTCCTGTTCAGGTTGAAATCCTGAGTGTTCATAGGCGGCAGATATCCGCTGAGCGCTTTCAGAGGTGCACCCCACATTCCCGGTATCATATACACCACGAAACTGAAGACGGCTATGGCCAGAGTGAGTCTGAGTACAGAAATATATTCCAGAGGAGAATCGAATTTGAAACGGAGTTTGCCAAGCAGGTAGAATCCCAGCATAGCAAATACGACAATCCAGATAGCCAGATAAACTTCGCGGTCGAGAATACCCCAGTAATATGTCTGGTCGGCCACGCTCAGGAATTTGAATCCAAGGGCGACCTCGATGAATCCGAGCACCACTTTTACCGAGTTCAGCCAGCCTCCTGATTTAGGAAGTTTCGACAACAGAGAAGGGGCGAAGGCAAGAATGGTGAACGGGAGGGCAAATGCCACCGAGAATGCGAACATCGTGATGATAGGAGCCCACACACCACCCTGGGTTGATTGAATCAGCACCGTACCGACGATGGGACCGGTGCATGAGAACGATACGAGTACCAGGGTCAGAGCCAGAAAGAATACCCCTCCAAGGCCTCCCTTGTCGGATTTCTGGTCTGATTTGTTGACCAGTGAAGCCGGCATTACAATCTCGAACGCTCCGAAGAAAGATGCCGCAAACACCATGAATATTATGAAGAACAGGATGTTCGGCAGCCAGTGAGTTGCGAGCCAGTTGAAGATGTCGGCTGTAACTGCAGGTCCGCCTGAGAACCACGTGATCAATATGATAACCGCAATCGGAATTGTGTAAAGCGCGACTATGAAGAGACCGAACGCCGTAGCGAAGAACTTCCCTTTGCTTTTGGCTGATTTGTCATCCGGTGTATTTTTCTTGAGGAAGAAACTTACCGTCATCGGAACCATCGGGAAGACGCAAGGTGTAAGCAGCATTGCGAATCCCCAGAGAATGGCGCTCAGAATCAGAGGCCAGAGGGACTTGCCTGAAGCCGTATCGGCCGGTTGCTCTGCAATGACCTCATTCTCTGCGACGGCATCTTCTTCCACGGAATCGTTATTCTCCGGATTCTCAGGAGCGACTGCAACAGCTTTTGCAGCAGGAAGGTTGAAGGTAACCTCGATATCGTCAGGAGAGAGACAGCTGCCTGATTCCTGGCATGCCTGCCACTCTATGCTTGCGGTAACGGTGCTTGCTGAGGTATTTTTAACTTCGACTTTCTGGGCTATAACGGTGCCGTCCCCGCAGGTTCCGATCTCCATCTCGAAAATGAAGTCATAGGCCTTGTGTACGGGGGTCTTGAAATATGGCTTGCCGACGGCTTCAGCATTCCCGTTCAGATTGAATGTGACTTCCGTCGGATTGGGACCCAGAGTATAAGGGCCGAAATCGTAGAAATGCCAGTCTCCGTCGATTTTGGCAGTCAGACACAGTTCATATATGTTGCCTTCCAAGTGGGATACGGATCCATACCACTTTACGGGTTGTTCCTGTGCACCGGCGAAGAGGAATAAGAGCAGGGCAGAAAAGCTCAGCAGTATTTTCTTCATAATTATCTGTAATTGTATGTGTTTCGTAATAATTCAAACTTTTCCGGGGCGGCTCGGAATGCTCTGTCGTCGGCAATGATGTCGTAGCTTCCCGGAGAATATTCTTTTTTAACGGTATGAGAATCGAACTCTTCTGCTTCTTGGAGCAACCCGTCGATTCCAAAATGTGAGGCAATGCTTTTCAAAATCATCGAAGTGGCATTCCTCTTTCCTTCCTTTGAGTAACCTGCAATGTGAGGAGTCGCTATGTCGGCTGTTTTCAGCAACTGCAAGTTTACCAGCGGTTCGTTTTTCCAGACGTCAATTACGATCCCTCCAAGCTTGTCTGCGCAACTGAGAAGGGCATTCTCATCCAGTACTTCACCGCGGGAAGCGTTGATGAAAACGGCTCCGGGTTTCATTCTTTGGAAGAATTTCCCGTTGGCGTAATCTCTGTTGCGCTCCCAAAGCGGAATATGCAAAGATACGATATCAGAATTATCCAGCAAATTCCCTATGTCGGTCAGATCTTCTCCGTCGATATACGGGTCGTTTGCCAGAACGCCGTATCCCAATTCTTTACCTTTGGCTATGGCTTTTGATCCCACGTGTCCGGCCCCGATGATTCCAAGAGTCTTCCCGTGGAGAATACACCCCTTTTTCTTCTCCAGCGCGTCTATGGCCGAGAACAAATACTCCACGACTCCGTTGCTGTTGCATCCCGGAGCGCTTGCCACATTGATTCCCGCAGATTTGCAATACTCCTCGTCAATATGGTCAGTTCCGATAGTGGCGGTTGCGACAAGTTCGACGGAAGTATTCTCAAGAAGTTGTCTGTTGCATTTTGTCCTTGTTCGTACGACAAGAGCCGATGCTCCCTTCAGGTCTTCCCGGCATATCTGGTTCCCCTTTTTGTATGCCACCTCGAAATAGGGCTCGAGCATACCTTGAATGAAAGGTATGTCACTGTCAATAACTATTTTGCCAAGGTGTTTCATTTAAGAGAATTTTATCGCTTTGACCACTTGTTTTCCGACTCTCGCGTTGATTCCTTCCCTGATATCTTCAGCCTTGAACGTAAGCTGAGTCCTGATAACCGAAGAATTGATTCTGCAGGTCAGAATCCCGTTCTGGAAAGAGATACCTGTAGTGGCGCTCGATACGGAAGGACCCACAATCCAGTCGTATGCACGGCAAATCTCCGCATACTCGATCCCTCCTTGGAGGCCGTATTCGTCCAGGAACTCTTTCAAGACGTTCCCCATCAGTTTGCTTTCCTGTCTCTCCATGGGTTAATTGCGGGTATAAGTGCCGTCTTTCGCTGTGTACAGAAGGTATTCGGAGTTAAGACCCCGGACTATATCGTGAAGTCTTGCATCGTTGCTGTCGGTGATGAATATCTGTCCGTATTCCGGCCCTGAAACCAGGGCGATGATCTTGGAAACTCTCTCTATGTCAAGTTTGTCAAAGACATCGTCCAGCAGGAGGATAGGCGTC
>JAFSTD010000057.1 GCA_017450655.1 Bacteroidales bacterium
GCTGGAAACTGCTTATCTCCAGCACGTAGTAGTCGTGCTGTTCGGTAGCGACCTGGTAGGCGTAGCTCTTGCCGATGTTTCCTCCCAGACCTACGTTAAGCCCGGCGTTCTTCAGCAGGAAATAAATCATCGAGGTAGTTGTCGTCTTGCCGTTGCTGCCCGTGATGCAAATCTTCTTTGCCGTGTCGTACCTGCCGGCAAATTCAATCTCGGAAATAACCGGGATACCTCTCTTGTTAGCCTCCACGATGAGCGGGGCGGTATCCGGAATACCCGGACTCTTAATTATCTCATTCGCACTCAGTATAATGTCCGTGCTGTGCTTTCCCTCTTCAAAAGAAATCCCGTGCTTGTAGAGCATATCCTTGTATTTCCCGTCAATGCTGGAATGGTCTGACAAGAAAACTTCAAACCCTTTGAACTTGGCAAGCACTGCAGCTCCGACGCCGCTTTCTCCTCCTCCTAAAACTACAATCTTATTCATTCCTATCTGATTTTTAAAGTAACTAATGTTAAAACTCCGAGCAATATTGAGACGATGCAGAATCTGATTACGATCTTCGCCTCAGGTAATGCCACGTATGGTTTCTTTATAATTGAATCAATGTTTTCTTTCTGATAATGGTGGTGCAGAGGAGCCATTTTGAACACTCTTCTGCCTGCGCCGTATTTCTTCTTCGTGTATTTGAAATAACATCTTTGGATGATTACCGAGAGGCTTTCAACCAGGAATATACCGCAGAGAATAGGGAGCAGCAGCTCTTTTCTGATGAGCACCGCGCACACTCCGATGATTCCTCCGAGTGCAAGGCTTCCGGTATCGCCCATGAACACCTGAGCAGGGAAGGAGTTGTACCACAGGAATCCCAGCAACGCTCCGATGAAGGCGCACATAAATACCAGGATCTCACCGCTGTTCGGGATATACATTATATTCAGGTAATCCGAGTAGACTATGTGACCGCTCAAGTATGCCAGGATACCGAGCGTGGTACCGATTATGGCGCTCACTCCCGTCGTGAGTCCGTCCATGCCATCCGTGAGATTGGCTCCGTTGGAGCAGGCTGTTATGATGAAAATGATTACCAGAATGTAGATAATCCATTTGAAGTAGTCTCCCAGTTTCCCTTTGAAAGGAGAGAGCCACTTGTAGTCGAATTCATTGTTTTTTACGAAAGGAATCGTGGTCTTGGTATTCTCCAGCGACACGACGCTTCCGATATCTCCCGCAGCTGCAATCTCCACCTGAGAATCGTAGTTGTTATTGTGTTTGTCTCTGAATCCCAGTTGACTGCTGAAACACAGGGTCAAGCCTACGACAAGTCCCAGAGTCACCTGACCCAGTATCTTGTATTTTCCGCTGATACCTTCCTTGTTATGCTTGAAGACTTTTGTATAATCATCCGCAAAACCGATCATTCCCAGCCATAATGTTGTAACTATCAACAGAATGTTGTTGATGTTCGAAAGATCTCCGAACAGCAGGATAGGGATGACGATTGAGGCTATGATAATGATGCCTCCCATAGTAGGAGTTCCTTTCTTGGCCAGTTGTCCCTCGAGCCCGAGGTCGCGGATCTCCTCTCCAATCTGCTTTTTCTGGAGAAATCCTATGGTCTTTTTTCCCATGATGAGCGCAGTGGCGATCGCGGCGACACTGCAGCAAATAGCGCGGAAAGAGATATAACTCATCAAGCCGATGCCCGGGAAGTCGCATCCTTGCGCTTTAAAGTATTCAAACAGGTGGTATATCATAATAAAACTACATTTCTTCAAAAGCTTCCGCAATTACCTCTTTGTCGTCAAAGTGGTATTTGGTGGTGCCGATTATCTGATAATCTTCGTGTCCTTTTCCGGCAACCAGAATTACGGCTCCTGCGGGAGCGAACTTGATTGCGCTGAAAATCGCTTCTTTGCGGTCCGTGATAAACACTGATTTAGCCCTGGTGGCTGCATCCATTCCGGATTTGATGTCATTGATAATGTCTTCCGGCACCTCGTTGCGCGGATTGTCGGAGGTGACAACGACTCTGTCGGCGTATTGGCCGGCGATAATTCCCATTTCAGGACGTTTGGTCTTGTCCCTGTTTCCTCCGCAGCCGAATACGCAAATCAGGCATCTGTCTCCGGCGGTCTGTTTCAGGGTCTTGAGCACATTCTCCAGAGCATCCGGAGTGTGGGCGTAATCCACGACCGCAGTCAGATCGTTCTTACCCCTTATGTATTCCAATCTTCCGCTCACTGAAGTGAGGGAGCTCATCACAACCAGCACGTCCTCTTTGTTTGCCCCCAGCAGTATTGCTGTAGAATACACCGCGAGGAGGTTGTAAGCATTGTGCTTTCCTATGAACTGAGTCCATACCTGAGTGCCGTCGATCTTGAGAAGCATTCCCTCCATCGTTTCGTCAAGTATTTTGCACTTGAAGTCGGCCATTCTGGTGCAAGAATAGCGGTACACCTGAGCTGAGGTATTCTGTACCATCACGTTGCCGTTCTTGTCATCTATGTTCGTGAGGGCAAAGGCGTCTTTCCCCAGAGAATCGAAGAACAGTTTCTTGCATTTGAGATAATTGTCAAACGTCTTGTGATAATCGAGGTGATCGTGGGTGATGTTTGAGAATATTCCTCCCCTGAACGTCAGTCCGCATACTCTGTCTTGATCCAGAGAGTGGGAGCTGACCTCCATAAAGCAATACTCGCATCCTTTCTCCACCATCCGCGCAAGCAGCGCGTTCAATTCTACGGGATCGGGTGTGGTATGCTCGGTAGGATAAACCTCTTTGTCCACGTAATTTGCAATCGTTGAAACCAGTCCGCAGCAGTATCCGAGTTTGGAGAACAGTCTGTATAGAAGGGTGACGGTGGTAGTTTTGCCGTTTGTGCCGGTTATGCCCACCAGATTCATTTTGGATGACGGAGAATCGTAGAAATTGTTGGCGGCCAGAGCAAGGGCCTTTCTGCTGTCAGCGACTCTGATTCTGACAGCGTTTACCTCAGGACACTCAGTTTCGTACAGGATAGCGGCGGCACCATTCTCCACCGCTTTGTCTATGTATTTGTGCCCGTCAGATTCAGTTCCGTTGATTGCCACAAACAGTGACCCTCCGGTGCATTTTCTTGAATCAAAGCAGATGCTCCCGATCTCGATCTCGCTCTCTCCGTCGAAAGCGTCAACTTCAATCCCTTTTAGAATCTTCTCCAGTTTCATATCGTTGTACTTTTTCGGATAAAACTATTTCTACCGTTTTATTTTCTTCGTCCATAAGATCTCCGGCGGCGGGAGTTTGGGAAATCACCCATCCTTCTCCCCGTGCCTTTACTTTGTAGCCGGCAGATTCTATGGTGTAAATCGCCTCTCTCATTCCCATTCCGAGGACGTCCGGAACTCCCAGGATGGTATCGTTCACACTCTCATTCCTGTAGGCGATTATTTCAGGCATAGCCCCGTTGACAACCGTCGCCTCGTTCCAGTCCGGAGAAGAAGCGTAGATATTGTCAGCTATTTCACAAGCCACAGGTCCTCCCCACGTACCTCCGTAGAAGTTTTTGTTGGCCAGTCGGGAATAGACCACCACGATTACAGAATACTTCGGATCTTCATAAGGGAAGAATCCGACGAACGATCCCTGGTGTTTCTTTCTCCCCGAAGCGTCTACGTATCCGCCACCCGGGAGAGCGATACGGGCTGTACCCGTCTTACCAGCAACTGCGACCTTGCAGTTTCTGAAAGCGGTCCTCGCCGTTCCGTTCTCTCCTATTACGACTCCACGGAGAGCTTCCCTCACTGTCTGCACCGTCTTTTCGCTGCATACCCGGCCGATTTCCTCGACAGGGTAGGTCTTTTCGACAACTCCGTTCCTCTGAAGGTTCACCAGCAGATGAGGCTTTACCATTATGCCGTTGTTGGCAATCGCATTGTAGAATGAGAGAATATGTAGCGGAGTCAGTTCCACGGCATACCCCATTCCGATCTGAGGCAGGTCGGCAGGACTCCAGTAGCGGTCGCTCGGCTCGCGGATTGTCGCTTTTGCAAGGCCCGGGATGTCAAACTCGTAGTTGTAGGTTATCTTGCGGTCGTTTTTCAGCTTGTCGACAAACCCCTGAGGATCGCTGTCGTAGCACTCTCCGGCAATTCTTCTGAAGACGTTGTTCGAAGAGATTTCGAACCCCTTCTTGACAGTAATTGTGGTGTAGTTCTTCAGGTAAGTATCTTCAAAAGGCTGTTTGACCTTGTAGTATTTCCAGAATACGTCCGCCGGCTGAGTGGTCTCGAGGGTAACCTTCCCGTCCTCGACGGCGGTAACGAGCGTAGCAAGTTTGAATACCGAACCAGGCTCGCCCCTTCTTCCGATAGCGTAATTGTAGGTCTCGGTGAAGTTGCCGCTGGCGCTCTTCTCCATATTCACCATCGCCTTGATCTCACCCGTATGAACGTCCATTACGATTGCGCATCCTGCCTCCAGATCCTCTTCACCGTTGATTTTGCTGAGCAGAGCCTTCTGAGCAATATCCTGGATGTTTACGTCTATGCTGATCTGAACGTCCATTCCGTTGACAGGAGGGATGAGTTCCTTCTCCACGTCCACAATCCATTCATTGTGCTCGATGAGCCTCATCGGAGTAGTGCCCGGGATGCCTCTCAGTACAGAATCCATCGAAGCCTCTATTCCGACCTTCGGAATTTCGGTGTATGTGGTCAGGTGCCCCAGCGTTCTGAACGCCAGATTCCCGGATGGATATTCTCTATGGTCAATCTGTTCTACAATCAGACCGCCTCTTGCCTGACCTCTCTCCAGAATAGGGTATTTGCTGATAGCCTTCATCTCTTCGTAGGAGACGTGCTGTTTGAGAAGCCTTATGTATTTCCTGCCGCGGCCTGCCCGGCAGCTCTTCAGGAGAGACTCGTATTCGGAAGCGCTCCTCTCTTTGTAAGTGTCGGCAAGACACTTTGAGAGTGCGGCCACGTTATCGTAGAAATAAGCGCTGTCCACCACCGTGCAGTCCATGGCGATGTAATATTCAGGGATGGAGAATGCCAGGTATCTGCCGTCGGCTGCCAGAATGCTGCCTCTCGTAGCCTCCGTCTCCACGACCTTCTCGGTATCCTTCGTCATCGGGTGGTCAGCCTTTCGGAGCGGGTCGAAGAACTGCAAATGCACCATCTTGCCGATTGCGCACAATGCTACGGCAATGAATGCAAAATAGACGAAACCTATACGTGAAAAGTTACTTCTCATTTCTCGATAATAAGTCTCTTGGGCGGTTCAACGGGTGCGTGCAGTTTATCGTTTCCGTTTTGCAGGAGAAGCTCCTCAATTCTGGTCTTCTCGTTCAAACCGGTCAGTTCCAAATCTTTTTGGTAGTATTCTATTCTCAATTCCTTGAGAATGGCTTCGTTCTTCCTCACCTGGGACATTCTGTCCTCCACGAACAGTCCCCAGATCATGTAGATGATGATTAAAGCGAACAGATAGATGATGAACCACAGGTATTTATCCCAGCCCTTCTTGATGATGACGTCTCCGCTGAAAACGTCAACCACATTGCGAACTATCTTCTTAGACCTTGCTGCCATCAGTTCTTCTTTTTCTGAGCTACTCTCAGTTTTGCGCTTCTTGCACGGGTGTTCCCTGCAATTTCATTCTCATCCGGGAGAATGGGTTTCTTGTTTACTTTCTCGAGAATACCGGCGTCAACCCCGTCGCGAACGGCATTCTTGACAATCCTGTCCTCAAGAGAATGGTAGGTGATAATCGCTATGATGCCTCCCGGTTTCAGCGATTTTATTGCGAGTGGCATGAACTTCTCAAGGGCGACCATTTCGTCATTCACTTCGATGCGGAGCGCCTGATAGATTTTTGCCAGATACTTGTGTTCTCCAAATTTGGGCAGGACACTGCTCAATGCTCTGCCCAAATCTTCAGTGGTGTCTATGGGAGCGGTAGCCCTTGCCTTGCAAATCAGATCCGCCACTTTACCGGCATCGGCTACTTCTCCATAAACGCGGAACATCTCTGCGAGTCTGTCCCGCTCGTAACTATTAATAATTGTTTTTGCATCTTTGGCGGCCTGTTGATTCATTCTCATATCCAGCTCGGAATTGAACCGGAATGAGAAACCTCTCTCCTCAGTGTCGAACTGGTGTGACGATACACCAAGATCGGCGATTATTCCGTCTGCGCCGTCAAAGCCATGATATCTTACGTAGTTGTGTATAAACCTGAAATTGGAGTGGACCGCTATTACACGTTTGTCCTGCGGCACGTTTTCCAGAGCGTCTTCATCCTGATCCATTACTATCAATCTCCCCTTAGGGCCAAGCTTCTCAAGTATCGCGCGGCTATGTCCGCCGCCGCCGAAAGTGGCATCCACATACACTCCGTCAGGTTTAATGCAGAGCGAAGAGATACTCTGTTCGAGTAACACCGGAATATGATAAGCGCTACACATAATGGCGTTATCTCAATATTTTTTCGGCAAGCTTTACAAAGTCTTCTTCAGAGATGAAGGTCTTCGCGTATTCTTCCTTGCTCCAAATCTCTATCTTGTAATCTTTACCGCAGAAGACAACATCCTTCTTCACGCCAATCTGCTCCAAAAGTTCTTTTGGTATGGTGATGCGTCCTATCTTTTCATCAGGAGAAACAAGGGCGCGATTTTGCAGATACGCTCTCCAGAAAATATCGTGTTCCACATTGAACGGATTGAGCTTGGCTCTCACGCCGTCAGATTCTGCTTCCCACTCAGAATAGAGATACATCTCCAGACACTTAGAGAACAGGTTCTTCTTTACAACGAAAACCGGCTTTGCGCCCTGCATAAGGCACAATTCTTTGAAAGCGACAGGGAAGACGAGTCTTCCCTTGTCGTCCAATTTAACATTGTAATCACCTATAAATTTTACCATCTAATCATTTAGAGATCTAACTCCAATGCAAAAGTATAAAATACTTTTCCATTTTTTTCCATTTTATTCCACTTTTTTACAAAAAGTTATCAACAGTTATTATCTTTGTTGATACAAATCCGTTTCAGTATGAGCAAGAAGATCTTTTCTTTCCTGATTCTGACAATGGCTCTGCTATGTTCCTGCAATCATCAAGAGAAAGCCGAAGAGCCTGTCATAGAAGAAGATAATCACGTTTACATGTATGGTATCCCCATTGATTTGTTCTTCGAAGAATCAGGTCAGGTAGGCCGCGGAGATTATTTCTCAACAATCCTTGACAGGTACGGTGTCCCGCAGAAAACAGCCTACGAACTTGCAGAAATCTCAAAAAGCGTTTTTGACGTAAAGAATATCCAGGTGGGACGGAGTTATCACGCCTATTTTGAGGAGACCGACACTTCCCGCACTCTCGCGTATCTCGTCTATGAGAACAGCCAGCAGTCGGTGGTCCGTTACACTCTGAAAGATACCCTTGCGGTCACCAGATTCGACAAGGAGATGCTCAATACTCTGAAGTACGCTGAGGTCGAGATCAACACCTCCTTGTGGAACGACATCATCGACGCCGGACAGTCTCCGTTGCTGGCGATAAAACTGTCTGACATATATGCCTGGGCCATAGACTTTTTCGCCCTCCAGAAAGGTGATAAATTCTGCGCCCTCTATGACGAGATCGGATTTGACGGCAAGGTGATGGATATCGGCAACGTCTATTACTCGACGTTCAACCACGCCAATACAGAATACAAATGCTTCTACTTCGATGAAGGCGAGGGTGGAAACAATTATTGGAATGAGAATGGAGAGAGTATGAGGAAGGCCTTCCTGAAAGCCCCTCTTTCATACACCAGAATCAGTTCGGGATTCACCTATGCAAGGCGCCATCCTATCACCCGCAAAGTGCAGCCTCATACCGGAGTGGACTATGCCGCTCCTAAAGGAACGCCGGTCGTGACAATCGGTGACGGTGTCGTAACTTCAGCCAAGAATGAAGGGGCAGGCGGACTGACAGTCAGAATCAAACACAACTCAGTATACAAAACCGCATATCTTCACCTGTCGCGTTTCGGACAGGGGATAAAAGCGGGCGCCAGGGTAACTCAGGGACAGGTTATCGGCTATGTCGGAAGTACGGGACAAAGCACCGGACCTCACCTTGATTTCCGTGTCTGGAAGAACGATTCTCCGATCAATCCGCTCACTATGGAGTCACCTCCTGCCAACCCTGTCAAGGATGAGGACAGAGAGGCTTTCGAGCAGGCAAAAGCCGATGCTCTTGCCATGAGAGACAAGATGATGGTAGGAGAATACTACAAGAAGATTGTGCTCGACCCGCTTTCGGTCAGCGGAGCTTTTTGACGATATTCAGGCCGTCCCTCAGCGGAAGAATGAAATTCCGCGCCCGGGGATCCTCAGCCACCATTTTATTGAAATTGTAGATACCCATTGTCTGGGCATCCTGAGGAACTTTGTCCGCAAAGACTTTTCCATCCCAGAGGACATTGTCGGCAACGATTGTGCCCCCGACTCTGACCTTGTCGAAAACCAGCTGATAATAAGTCGGATACTCCCTCTTGTCGGCATCAATGTAGACCATATCGTAGGTGCGGTCAAGGGTAGGAATAATGGCTTTTGCATCCCCGAAACGGAGGGAGATTCTGTCGGACAGACCGGCCTTCTCATATCCGCTGAGAATGAGATCCTCAAGTTCGTCATTTATCTCCAAAGCATCCAGATGACCGTCCTGAGGCAGAGCGCTTGCCAGGCATATTGAAGAATATCCTGTGAATACGCCAATCTCCAGAATATTCTTCGCTCCGGTTTCCCTTGCGATGAAGTTGAGAAGGTGACCGACGTCCTGTCCGGAAAGCATTCTCGGATGGTTTGTCCTCAGATGAGTTTCCTTCTCCAGCCAGGCCAGAGCGTCGTTTATCCGGGATGAGAATTCAGATATATATTCTTTTTCTGTCATGGCTTTCAAATATAGAACAAGAAGGAGAGCCTGTCATCTGCAAAGATATCATTTGCTACGTTAACCAGATCTTCGGCCGTGACAGCCTCGATTTTTGCCCGAACCTCTTCGTCGGAGAGATAGTTGCCGAATACCAGCACGCTCTTGCCCATTGCCAGAGCCTGGACTTCGCCATTCTCAGAAGATACTGCAAGCTGCGCAAGCATCTGTTTCTTGGCCGATTTCAGAGCCGATGCGCTCATCGGAGTCTCCTTGATCTTCTTGAGTTCCGCGAGGACGAGCTGCTTGCATTTGTCCACGTTGTTCCTGTCGCATCCGAAATAAATCGTTACCGCTCCGGTCTGACTGTACTGGGTGTAAGAGGCCTCCACTGCATAGACCAGCGCCTTTTTCTCCCTGAGAATACTGTTCAGTTTAGAATTTGACGAAGGTCCTCCGAGGATGTTTATCAGCAGAATCAAGGCGATTCTCCTCTCATCGTACAGAGAATATCCGGTGCAGCCTATAATGCAGTTAGCCTGGTGATTGTGCTTGGCGGCAGTCTTGTTGAAAGGCTTGAACCGGGGCTCTGTCACCCTGGCAGTCTCGGCCGGTTTGTTCTCTGCATCCAGCGGATCGTCAGTATATTTTTTGAGAATTTTTGAAGTAGTCTTCAGAATCTTCTCCCTGTCAAAGTCCCCGACCACCGCGAAGCTCATTCTGTCCGGAGTGAAATTGCGGGAAACGTACTCTTTAATATTCTCCGGCTGTATCTTTTTCAAGGAAGAGACGGTGCCCAGAATAGGTCTGGACAGGGGATGACTGTCAAACAGAAACTGTTCGAAATCGTCGAAAATATAGTCGGAAGGAGAATCCTTGTAGAGGTTTATCTCGTCAATCACCACTGCCTTTTCCTTCTCAAGTTCCCTGGCGAGAAAAGTGGAGCGGAATACGATTTCAAAGAGAAGGTCTGTCGCCTTCGCGATGTCCTCTTTGAGAACGGTGGCGTGCACGACGGTTTCTTCTTTTGTCGTGTATGCGTTCAATTCTCCACCCAAAACCTCCAGCCGGTTGTTTATGTTGGTTGCGTTCCTTTTGTCCGTCCCCTTGAAAAGCATATGCTCCGTGAGGTGCGCCAGACCGCTGTATTTCTGTGGTTCATCGGCAGTTCCGCTACGAATGCTGAGCGCGCAATATGCTACTTGTGAGTGACTCTTTTTGAAAGCGAATCGCATTGTCCCTTTAAATTTTGTGCAAACATAAGAATTTCTTTTTTTTTACTTAAATTTGTAAGA
>JAFSTD010000058.1 GCA_017450655.1 Bacteroidales bacterium
CGGCCAGGTCTTTGAACCGGATTTTGTACTCTTCTTGCGAGTCAAAGGAACGACAGACGTTTACGATAACCTGCAATTGTTTATCGAGCCTAAGGGTGATGGCCTCATGAAACAGGATAAGTGGAAGAACGATTTCCTGAAGCAAATCAAATCCATGGCTGACATCAGGTGGTGTACGCAAAACGATCATTTCTTTGTCTGGGGACTACCCTTCTTCAACGAGAAAGCCAAGAAGGAATTCGAGGATGCATTTGAGAATGAAGTGCTTAACTATACGCCCTCCGCTCCCTCAGCTAGCTATTAGCCTCGGCACCAGATTAACGGATGCTTTATATCAAGTCTTCCTGAATGGCAAGCTATACAGATATGATGAATGAGTATCAAAATAGTATAACTTTGAAGAATATCAATAACCTTAATAAACAATAACCATGAAACAAACCATCCGATATTCCACAAATTCTTCGGCCGAAAGTATTCTCGATTTTACCTTATCTTTTTTGAGAATAATTGGCATTCTATTCTCAGCGGTATTGATTGTCATTGGCATTTTGTCCCTTACAGGTGAAAGTTTTTTTGATGATTATGCCATTCCTATTGGGATTCTTTTTATCGTTTTGGGAGGTCTGAATATTATTTGCACTCTGTTGAATTGGGCATTAGGAAAACTCTGGATTAATATGTCCAGAAACCTATTCAATATCAACGACAAACTCGAATCCATTGTAGATGCTATGCCGAAAGATTCTATTGCTGATTATCTATCAAAAGATTAATTAAGATTTCAAATACTCATCTATCCCCCTGGCTGCTTTCCTTCCGGCGCCCATAGCGAGGATTACTGTAGCTGCGCCGGTGACGGCGTCACCGCCTGCGAAGATGCCCGGCCGTGTCGTGGCACCGCTCTCGTCTGCTACGAGACAGCCTGACCTGGTAGTGTCCAGACCGTCTGTGGTTTTGGCAATCAGCGGGTTCGGAGAGGTGCCGAGAGCCATGATGACGGTGTCGCAAGGGATCTCAAATTCAGAGCCTTCTACCGGGACAGGCGAGCGGCGGCCGCTTGAGTCGGGCTCGCCGAGTTCCATCCGGATGCATCTCAGGGCGCGTACCCACCCTTTCTCATCTGTCAGGACTTCCACCGGATTTGTAAGCATCTTGAATTCGATGCCCTCTTCGTGTGCGTGATGGACTTCCTCCTTACGGGCCGGAAGCTCCACTTCTGTGCGGCGATATACTATGGTGGTGTCGGCGCCGAGGCGCAGCGCGGTACGCGCGGCATCCATTGCCACGTTGCCGCCTCCTACCACAACGCAATGCTTTCCGGCGTGAATCGGAGTCAGATAATCGTCGCGGAAGGCTCTCATCAGATTGTTTCGGGTAAGAAATTCGTTGGCGGAGAATACGCCGTTGGCATTCTCACCCGGGATTCCCATAAAGCGCGGCAGACCAGCGCCTGAGCCTACGAAGACGGCCTCGAAGCCTTCCTCGTCCATTAGGGAATCTATGGTGACGGTACGGCCCACTACCACGTCCAGCTCTATCTTGACGCCCAGGGCTTTGACAGCCTCTATTTCGGCGGCTACTACTTTTTCTTTAGGGAGACGGAACTCCGGGATGCCGTATTCGAGTACGCCGCCCGGACGGTGCAGGGCCTCGAATATCGTGACGTCATATCCGAACTTGGCAAGGTCGGCGGCACAAGCGAGTCCGGAAGGACCGGAGCCGATGATTGCGACCTTACGTCCGTTCGGGCGCACGGCGGTATTGGCAGGGGCTTTGCCCTGCTCACGGGACCAGTCGGCCACGAAGCGCTCCAGTTTGCCGATTGCTACGCTCTCGCCCTTGATGCCCAAGATGCAGCTTCCTTCGCACTGTGTCTCCTGAGGACATACACGACCGCAGATTGCAGGCAGTGATGAGTCCTCTGCGATAATTGAGGCAGCGGCGGTGAAATCGCCATCCTTTACTTTTGCTATGAATTCGGGGATTTTTATGCCGACTGGACAGGCGCCGACGCAGCGCGGATTGTTGCAATGCAGGCAGCGGGTAGCCTCCAGCATTGCCTCTTCGGCATTGTATCCATAGCAGACCTCTTCAAAATTGGTCGCCCTCACTTTAGGGTCTTGTTCTCTGACCGGAACTCTTCCTATCTTGTTTGCCATACCACTATCCTCTGCCGATTTTACATTTGTGATGCTCGCGGGCAACTTCCTCTTCCGTGCGGTACTGTCCCTGTCTGCACATTGCCTCGTCGAAATCCACTTCATATCCGTCGAATTCCGGTCCTTCCACGCAGGCGAAGCGTGTTTTCCCGGCCACGGTGACGCGGCAGGCGCCGCACATACCTGTGCCGTCCACCATCAGGGTATTGAGACTGACGATTATCGGAAGACCCAGCTTGCGTGCTGTGAGCGTTGTGAATTTCATCATAATCATAGGGCCGATGGCGACAGCCCGGGTGTACTTGTTACCGTCGGCGACAAGTTTCTCAAGCAGGGCTGTGACCATACCGTGGAAACCTTCAGAGCCATCGTCTGTGCAGATGTGGAGATTGTCGCATACTGCGGCCATCTCCTCTTTGTAGATGAGCAGACCGGCCGTCTTTGCTCCGATAATCACGTCGACTTTCGCCCCGTGCTCGTGCAGCCACTTTGCCTGCGGATATACGGGAGCGGTACCCACGCCGCCGGCGATGAAGATGTAGCTGTTCGCAGCGAGATCTTCGGGGGTCATCCCGACGAACTCTGACGGATTCCCCAGAGGGCCGACCACGTCGGCGAAGCTCTCACCGACTTCAAAAGCCACGATATCCTCAGTAGATGCTCCGACAGTCTGGGTAACGATTGTGACCGTGCCCTTCTCAGCATCGAAATCACTGACGGTGAGCGGTATGCGCTCCCCTTTTTCGTCCGCCCTGACCATCAGAAACTGGCCGGGACGTGCGGCGGCAGCAAGTCTGGGGGCCTCGACGACCATCCTGCAGATGGTCGGAGTGAGCATTTCCTTGAGGATAATCTTGTACATAAGCGTAAAGATATAACAATTGTAATGATAAAAAAAACCAACCCCGCAGGGCTGGTTTTTCGTTATTAATAATTAATGTGTTTATTTCAAAAGGAAGAGGAAGCCGAGATTAATGTTCAGGCCGCCGAATTTGCAAGGCATATCTCCCAACTTAGAAGAAAGACCAAAGTCGTAAGAAATGCTTGGCTCGAATGCGATGTTGTTGGAAACGAAGATATCATAACCTGCTTGAACGTCAAGGTTAACTGATGAGATCTTTGTGTCACCGCCTAATGAGCCGCCTACATACATAACGCTTGCTCCTGCGAACAAATTTGGTACAAAATAATATCTTGCGCCTGCTGCGATGTCGAATACGCTGAGTGAGCTATCACCGTCACCTGCTTTCAAAGAGTTGTAACCTGCAGTAGCTGTAAGAACCAAGTCATTGATCAATGCATATCCACCTGTAGCCTGGAAGCCGAAACGTGTAGCTTTTTCTGAAGATGTAGCTTCTTTCGGACCGTAGCTGAATGTGTTAACACCTACGTTAGTCATTGATGGACTCAATACAATAGTACCTTTTTTGATGGTCTGTGCTGATGCAGCTGAAACACACAAAAGCGCAGCGACAATTAACAAAAGTTTTTTCATAATCAAATATTTAGGTTTAATTTTAGAAATTTAGTCCAAAAGTATAAAAAAGTTTGTACTTTTGAAAGTATGAGAAGCTTTTTTTTAACTTCTGTCCTTATGCTGTGGTGCGGCGCTCTATACGGGCAGTCACCTGTATATACCCTGCAAGCCTGTAGAGACAGTGCTAACAGTAATGCCGGAGAAGGCAGACTGTATGAGATTCTTTCAGACGATCTGTCTGAAAACAACCTACTTACAAACAGGCCTTTCCTCCCTACCCTCAGCGGGTATGCATCCGCTTCGTATCAGTCGGACACCCCGAATCTGGCCAACATGACCGACTTTCCTTTTGATCTTTACAGTCCGTCCAAGCTTCAGTACCACTCCGGACTGATGCTCAGTCAGATTATTTACAGCGGAGGAAAGAAAAAACTCCTTTCCGAGCTTAACGGTGTAGAGAATGAGATTGAGAAGCTCGACCTGGAGAGTTACTTCATCGAGCTTGACAATAAGGTGGACGAGGTGTATCTCGGCATTATTCTCAATCAGAAACAGTCTGACATCGTACAGAAGCAGCTGGAGACCCTTCAGATCAAACTGAAGGATGCCAAAAACGCTTTTGAAGAGGGACACGTATATAAGAACGACATTCTGTCGGCAGAAGCTGGGATTCTCACGGTGGAGTCCAAGCTTGCCGCCTACGCTTCCGAGAGGGAGAGTCTGCTGAAGGCGCTCTCGGAGCTTACCGGAATGGAAATTGATGACAACGCTACGCTCCTTATCCCTACCGAGGCTTATGCTGAAGGTGAGGTCAATGACCCTGCGCTGAAGTTGATAGACCTTGAAAGCTCCCGTCTGTCGCTCAACAAGCGTATCGCCCGCTCCGACGCTCTCCCTAACGTGAGCGCTTTCGGTACCTTCGGGTACGGACAGTGGCCTCTGAATATGTTCCGTCGCACCCCTGATGCTTACGGGATCGTGGGAGTGTCTGTTGTTATCCCTATCAGCGGCTGGCAGGACTACAAATATCAGTCAGCCCTCCTTGACAATGCAGACGAGAAGCTCCGCTTCAGGAGAGAGGCGCTCGAGAAGCAGCAGGCTGCCGAAAGGCTGCGTTTGGAAGGTGAGATTGCCAAATACGATGATTTGGTGTCAAGCTGCGACAGAATTATTGACAAATACACCGAGCTCTGCGATGAGCTTCAGTCCCTTTCAGATCAGGGGATGGTCTCAATGTCAGATTATTTCACAGCACTTGAGACACTATCTTCCGCTAAAATTGATAAAGAACTCTATACTCTGCTAAAGCTTCAGAAACAGCTTCAGCGGAGCAACCATATTATTAAAGTACAATGAGAAGAAATATATTGCTCATATTGATTGCAGTGGCCGCCACCTTATCCTGCGGCCGTAACAACACTCCTGACGCTTACGGCATCGTGGGATTCGAGAGCTACACGGTGGCATCCAGTGAGGCCGGACAGATTGTCGCCCTGGACGTTACTGAAGGCGCCGTACTGGAGAAGGATGACGTGGTGGGCCTTATCGACACCACAAGGCTTTCTCTCCAGCTGAACGCCCTCGTATCACAAGCCGCTCACCTGAGAAACACTCTTCCCAACGTGGGCAAGCAGGTGGACGTACTGATGCGTCAGAAGGAGTCTCTGGAGAATGAGAAGAGCAAAGTTACCGTGCTTGTGGAGAGAGGAAGCGCTTCGTCAAAGCAGCTTGACCGCATAAATGACGAGATTTCCGTACTTGACAGCCAGATTGCCGCTCTCAAGTCATCCCTGTCACGGGAGAATTCTCAGATACTCTCTTCCCTCTCAGCTCTTGAGGCTCAGGCAAGCATAGTCCGCGACCAGATTGCCAAGAGTTCCATCGTCAATCCTGAGAACGGAGTGGTAACTGCAAAATATGTGACCATTCACGAATTCATTGCTCCGGGTCAGCCTATCTACAGGCTCGCTGACAATACCAACGCGTTTGTGGATGCATGGTTCGAGGGAGGCATTCTCTCCACCATCAAACTCGGTGACAATGTTACTGTCAAAATCGACGACGGTGTTAACAATATGAGAAGTTACACCGGTCGGGTAACCTACATCGCTGAAAATGCGGAATATACACCAACGAAAGTTCAGACGAGAGATACACGCACCACTATGGTGTATCACGTCAGGATCGAACTGATCTCCGACGGTTATCTCAAGTCCGGAATGCCTGCTGAAATCTATCTTGACTCTATAAAATGATTGAAATTGAAGGCGTAAACAAGTTTTACGGAAAAAATCATGTCCTGAAGGATATCTCCTTTAAAATTCATAAGGGAGAGATCGTTGCTATGATGGGCGCCAACGGTGCTGGAAAATCCACTTTGTTTGACATTATCGCCACGCTCGATGATGACTTCATCGGAAACGTCACTATCGGAGGGCTGGATGTGCGTAAAGATGTCCGCGCTATCCGACAGAATCTGGGCTACGTACCCGGGAAATTCTCCCTCTACAATGACCTTACTCTCACTGAAAATCTTGAGTTTTTCGCATCGGCCTACGGTGCTTCCACGGATAATATCAACGAGATAAGTCCTTATCTGTGGAATAGCCTGAAGCCTTTTGCCAACAAACGCGCAGGCACTCTCTCAGGCGGTATGAAGCAGAAGCTGGCCATCTGCTGCGCTATGGTGCACAACCCTTCAGTGCTCCTGCTCGATGAGCCTACCGTAGGAGTCGATCCTGCTTCCCGGAAAGATATGTGGCAGGAACTGATTGCTCTCCGTGAAAAAGGAGTGACCATTCTCATGAGTACACACTACCCTGACGAGGCTTTTGATACTGACAAGATTCTGCTTCTGCACGAAGGCAAAAAGCTGGCTTACAATACGCCGTTTTTGGTCAAAGGACCTTACAGGAGTATGGAAGATTCATTCGTCGCCATTCTAACCGGGGAATACAAGATCAAATGAACCCGGTAGAGATACATAGTGTCACAAAAAGGTTCGGCTCTCTTGTAGCCGTGGACAATGTATCCCTTAACATCGGTAAGGGAGAGATTCTGGGCTTGCTCGGAGCTAACGGAGCAGGCAAGACCACCCTTATCAGAATGCTTTGCAGCTTAATTAAGCCTGACGGAGGAGATATCAGTGTCGGAGGACGGATCGGGTATATGTGCCAGTCCTATTCTCTGATCCCTGAGCTTACCGTTCACGAGAACATAGACTTCTACGGAGCTTTATACGGTCTTGACAAACAGGTAGTTGCAGAGAGGGAAAGACAGATTTCCTCATTTCTGAAGCTTGACCCGTACCTCAACCGACAGGCAAAACATCTTCCTTCGGGATGGAGACAGGCCCTCTCCTTCTCGATCGCCATAATTCATACACCGGAAATTCTTATTCTTGATGAGCCTACCAGCGGTCTCGATTCTCTTTCCAGAAGGAGACTGTGGAGGATGATCACTGCCTATGCTCAGAGCGGGACCAGCATCCTGGTAAGTACACACTACCTTGACGAAGCTTACTACTGTGGCAGAGTAGCGATAATGAATGCCGGAAAACTAATCGCCCTTGGGGCGCCAAATGATTGCAAGGAGTATCTATGTTAAAAAAAGGACTATTAACTTCAGTTATTGTTAAGGAAGTAAGGCATATCTTCAGAGATCCTGTAAGCTGCCTGTTGCTCTTCCTCATGCCTGCGCTTATTCTGATTCTGTTCGGCTATGCACTCTCATTTGAAGTGCATCACATGAATATAGCAGTGATGAACCCAAGCCACAACGTCGAGGCTGAGAGGCTGTTTACCAAGATTGACGCCAACCCTAAGATCAACGTCACCCAGAGAATCGAGAGCGTTGACCAGATGGACGCAGCTTTCGCAAAACACAATACCCGCGCGGTAGTTGTGTATGATGACGGGATTGATATTTTCGTGGACGGAACCAGCCCTACCCTCATCGCTTACGCGGAGTCGCTGCTTACCAACATTATTTCCGATTTCTGGGCTGAAGAGTATCACACCGATGCCTTGAACACCGACGTCAAAACTCCTCAGGTGAGATTCCTGTATAATCCTTCCTTGAAGAAAGAGTATATGCCTGTGCCGGGGTTGGTGCTAATGATTTTCATTCTCGTATCCTCTATCGTGCTCGGAACGAGCATCAACAAGGAGAAAGACCATGGGACTTTCAAGCTGATGAGAATGACTCCTCTGACCAATTTACAGATTATCGCCGGGAAGTCTATACCTTACTTTATAATATCGATCTTCCACGTTCTGGTGGTATATGCGGTGTGCGTGTACTTCGGAATAGCCATAAAGGGGTCGCTCGCTCTGTTCTTCTGCCTCTGCATTCTCTACGCTTTATGCTGCATGTCGCTGGGTTTGCTCATCGCATCTCTGTGCGACAAGCCGCTGGAAGTGCTGATTCTCTGCTGGATAGTGCTGTTTATCCCGAACGTGTTCCTGTCAGGGTTCATATTCTCGGTGGACAGTCTGGGATTCCCTCTGAAACAGATAGTTTCGGCTCTGCCGGGTACCGCATTCATCGACGCTTTCCGTGGCATTGCTTACAAAGGGACAGGATTCATTGAGACTGTGGGACCGTTTGTAATTCTCATCACTGAGACCGTACTTGCATTTTTCATATCACTGATAGGATTCAGACGCACACTCCCTAAATAATGACCAAGCTGCCGCACATACTCAAGAAAGAGTTTCTGCAGTTGGTGAGAACTCCCGCTTTGCTGGCCATTCTGATTCTATGTCCGGTGATCACTGTCGGTCTGGTCCCTTTCGGACTTGGAAGCAAAGTGCGCGTCAAAGCGGAAGTTGTCGATAAGTCATTCTCAAATGCCGGCTACGACATTGTTTCTCAGCTGGCTGTATCCAAGCACATAGAGTCCGTAAAGCTCTCTTTGTCGGAAGAGGTCTCAATGAAGAAGATTGAGCGGGGTGAGCTGGATGCAGTTGTCATAATCCCTGAGAATGGGGGCAACTGCGTCATTATTGCCGATGCCTCCCACATTGTCACAGGACAGAATGCAGTAGCGTACATCTCCCGCGAACTGGTCAAACCGGTTCAGAAGAAGGGATTCGAAGTGACCACTCACATCAAATACGCTACGGGTGAGGACAATACCCATTATTACCTTGTCTCAATGATAGTGCTGCTGATAGCCATTGTAGGGTGCTGTCTCAGCAGCCTTTCAGTGGTTACCGAGAGGGATAACAGAATCTTGGAACACTTCAGAAGCACCGGTCTCAAAGCTTCCGCATACGTCGGATCGAAGGTTCTGTTCTTTACCCTTGTGGGTCTGGCAGAGTTGATTGTCGGGCTGATTCTGGCGCGGATAGAGTTCCACCTCAACGTGGCCGGGAGCTACTTGGATTATTTTGCCCTCGGAATCTGCTTCCTGTTCGCTATGGTAAATATGGGGATGCTGATAGCTCTCCACAGCAAATCTGTGGTACAGGCTATCTACGTGCTGGTATTCCTGTTTATGATGATGATTCTGCTGAGCACTATGTTCGCTCCGCTGGACAATATGACTCCGCTTTGGGCCGCCACCAGGTTCATTAATCCTTTCTTCTGGGTTGTGGACGGGTCGTGGAAGATTGTCCTAAAAGGGATGGGCTTCAGTGCGCTGTGGCTTCACTACCTGCTCCTGATTGTCATGGGAGCGGTGATGCAAGTTCTGAATATCCTAAAAATCAATTACAGTCACTAGATTCTTTAGAAAGAGCCCGGCTTCCTGCTGAATTCTATCGTAGTCAGAGTTCCGTTTACGGAAGAGGTCTCGACCACCATTCTCCCCTCTTTCAATCGCTTGAGCACAACTACATACACTCTCGTCTCATTCTCACCGCGGGACGTGAGCGTAATGGTAGTCCCTTCGTACTTATAGTCGTTGTAATCTCCTGAGAACGTTTCATTTGTAGAGGAGTCAAAGTAAGAATAATCCCAATTGCTCTTTACCACTACGTAGGATTCGTTATAGGCCGGGTCAAGAGCCGGCTCTGAAGAGACGTACAGCCAGGTGCCGACATAGGACGGGACATACTCCTTCTCGCAGCCTGCGAGGGAGATAACCGATACCATAATCGCTGCTATATTGGCTAACCTTCTCATATCATTGTTTTGCCTTCAGATAGGCGAGAATATCGCCTACGGTGGTGAAACCGACGATGTCACGGTCGGGGATTTCTATGTCAAATTCCTCCTCAAAGTCATTTGCGAGGGATACCACATCAAAAGAAGTGAGACCCAACTCGGAAGAGAGCACCGTATTGGCGTCTATTTCCTGACTGTCAGTATATTTTGAAAACAGAGCACGCACTTTTTCCAGAACGGCTTTTTCGTCAAATGTGTCTTTATTCATTTCCATAGAGTTAATTGCTTGAAATACCATCTCCCAGACTGCCAATCTGCCGGGTATCGTCCTTGACGCCATCCGACAAGATGCTCAGCACTGCTGCCAGGACCTTTTTCCCTTCGGCAAAACTTACCCTCAGGTTGTGGTCGAAGTGGACGGTGAAGCAGCCGCTTCCGCCCCTGTCCTCTATCGTGAAGATGGTGGTATCTATCGTATATTGGTTGAAATACTGGGTACATTCTGCTCGGTTGTCGGCTTCAAGGATACCGTCCTGATAGCTCACCCACACGTCGTAAAGCATCTTTTTTGTATCCTGAGTACGGGAAGTGCCTTTCTGGTGTCTGAATCCTGAGAAAGACCTGTCGCGCACATGCAGGACAGCGTCTGCAAAACTTTCTGTCTGCGGAAGATTCATCAGGATAGGCACTTCATGGATGAACATCCCCGCAGTATTACGTTCCCTCACTCCTGCCCGGTTGATGACCACCGATCCAACATAGAATTTCTCCCGGCCCATCTTGCGGCCCATGAAAATGCAAATCGCGGTCAGGAATGCTGTATAAGGGGTGATATCGTGCAAAAGGGCATACTCCCTCACGCGTGAGGATAATTCCAAGTCCAGGACGGAGGTGTTGCGTACTGCCTCCAGCGTCGTATAAGGCTTAGGCCATACCCATGTAGGCTCAGGACACTGTGCATACTGTTCCTCCATAAACCTGCAGTCCTTCTCGTAGCGTCCGCTCTTCTGGAATTCCATCTCGCTCTTGATGAAGTCCTCATACTGATATGATTGAGGCGTTTCCCCTCTTAGGAAGTGGATAAACTGGTTGGCCAGGAGCATCATAGTCCAGGCATCGGAAACTACGTGGTGGAGCTTCATAATCACCCCATAGGCATCCGGCAGGACCACGAGCTTCATCTCGAAGCAGGAAGGTTGTGTCTTCAGGGCATGGAAACGAAGCTTCGTGAAGAACATTTTCAAATCGTGGCGCAGAATATTCAAGACCAGTTTCAGAGGAGGATTCTTCATTTTCCACCGGTCCTCCGGTATGCTGCCGTCGGAGGTGATGTCCAGTTTGAGAGGAATGGTACCATACACCCTTCCCCAGCGATGGAGAGCCTCCCGGTTTTTGAAATGCAGCACTTCGAACACCCTTTCTTCATAAGGCAGGGGTTCCTGCCACACATGCCCGTCTTTTTCAATGAAACGCAGGCGAAGCGCATCGTTTATCCGCAGTACGTTGTTCGCCGCCTTCTGCATGGCTTCGACGTCAGCCTCTCCCGGCAGCAGGACACTTCCGGCCATCAGGCACATCTGGCCTACATGCCGTTTTTCGGCCACGTACATAAGTAGTTGAGTGTTGTACAGTGGGTACATTATCCTTATATCAATATCAGTTTAGGTTCTAATAATCTTTCTCGTTGTCGTCCTTTCAAATGGAGAATTGCGGAATCGAACTTCCTGAATCCGTTTGTAAGGCGGGAGGGTCCGGTTCAGTTGTAGAATGGCCTCTCTTATCCCGTCCTCACCTTCGGAAGGATAGATTTCAGCGGTTATTGCCTTCCCCTCTTCCCTTATCACTACTTCCTCCACTCCGGAGATTGTCGACACAAGCTTTTCCAGTTCCTCTGGGGAGACGTTTTCTCCGTTAGAGAGGATTATGAGGTTCTTTTTTCTTCCGGTAATATACAGATACCCGTCAGAATCGATGTAACCGAGATCGCCCGTGTGCAGCCAGCCCCCTTCCAAGGCCTGAGCCGTCGCTTCTTCATCTTTATAGTAGCCGGCCATCACGCTGTCACTGCGCGCGAGGATTTCACCATCGGAAATTCTGACCTCACACCCGTTCAAAGGCACTCCTACACTGCCCGGGCGAGAATGTCCGGGGCGATTGAAAGTAACGAGCGGAGCGCACTCTGTAATGCCGTATCCCACGAGAATCTGAATGCCGAAATCGTCCATTCCTTCCACGTATTTGCGGTCCAAGTCCGCCCCACCACACAAAATATTCTTGAGTTTCCCTCCAAATTGTGACAGGATCGGCTTGAACAACACCCTTCGCAAGTCCAGTCCCACACGCCGGAGCCCTTTGCTGAGGGAGACGAGCTTACTCAGTTGCCTATCCTTTCCCATCTCA
>JAFSTD010000059.1 GCA_017450655.1 Bacteroidales bacterium
ATAGGGAACTCCATTACCTCTGAATTCTTCATCTCTTGCAAAAATGTCCTGAATCAGTTCCAGAACGATCCGGACAAAGGAATGACCAAAGATTCCGGGTATATTTACGGACCGGCAATGCCACGAACCTTCTATATGGGTTTGAGCTTTGACTTTTAGAAATGAAAAGGGAGATTGATTCTTCCTTTTTTTTTATTCTCCTCCGACGGAGAGGGAAGATATGAGCACGGTAGGCATTCCGCACGATACCGGACATTGCTGTTCCTTGCCGCATATCCAAGATGAATTGTCTATCTTCAGATCATCGGCGACTTCCACGATCGAAGCGAGGGCTTCAGGTCCGTTTCCTATCACGTTGACGTCTTTTATGGGATACGTAAGCCTGCCGTTCTCAATCATAAAACCGCTCTTTACGTAGAATGTGAAGTCGCCGGCCCCGATCTGAACCTGACCGTTTGAGAAACTGTCCACGTAAACTCCTTTTTTGACCGATCTGATAATGTCTTCCTTGGAGGCATCCCCATTCTCCATATATGTGGCGCGCATTCTGGGGATAGGGTAGTACCTGAACGATTCCCTTCTGCCGTTGCCGGTGGACTTGACGCCGTAGTGTCTGGCGCTGATACGGTCATGCAGATAGCTGTTCAGAATACCGTCCTTTACCATATAAGTTTTCTGTCCCGGAACCCCCTCGTCATCCACGTTTATCGAGCCCCTGTTGAAGGGAACTGTGCCGTCATCCACCACGTTTATTTTCTCGCTGCACACCTTCTGTCCGAGTTTTTCGCTGAAGATTGAAATCCCTTTTCTGTTGAAATCGGCTTCAAACGTGTGTCCGATAGCCTCATGAAGCAGAATTCCCGAACCTCCGGCACCCATTACCACCGGCATCTGACCCCCTTTGATTCTCTTGGCAGAGAAGAGAGTCTTTCCCCGCTCAATCACCTCTGATGCAAGTTCTTCAGCCAGTTGTTCGGTGAACATCTCGTATCCCTTCCTGAAACTTCTGGAGGCTGATACTGACTCATATCTCCTCCCTTTTGAGAAGACGCAGGTCAGTACAAGTGAGGACATAGGGCCTTCATCGTATGCCATTTCTCCCAAAGAATTGAAAAACAGAGATTTATCGTAAGAGAACCGGGCCATGATCATTGTATTGGATGCTTCGGCCGAGGTCTTCCCGTCCATTCTTGTAAGATATTCCACAATCTTATCGCTCTCAATGACAGGCTCCCCCTCAGGGTAATACCTTTCCGTAAGAATCTCAGTGATATTGGCGGGGCCTTTCCGTGCGACGGGATTATCTGCGATGGCGGCAGCTACCAGGGCGGCATTCTTCATTTTATCGTATTCCGTGCTTTCGGAATAGGCGTAACCGGTCTGCTCGCCTTTGATTACCCTGATTCCTACGCCGTAATCCACGGCTGAGCCTGCGGATTGCACTTTGTGGTCCTTGAGCATATAGCTTGTAAGAGTGCTGTACTCGAAGAAGATGTCAGCGTATTCTCCGCCTTTTGATAATGCGGTTTCCATAAGACCGGAGAGCATCTCGGTCGTTACGCTGAAGAAATCAAGATAATCCTTTAGCCTGCGCATTGACTTTGTCAAAAAGAAATTGGTTGATTATTTTGGTGTTCATCCCCTTGCCGCCTTCGGCTATCACCTCGCTGGACGGGTCGGAATTGTCCACGAGAATCCAGCTGTCGCAGATCGGCATATAGACATTTACCAGATTGGACAAACTTACTCCGTACCGTCTGTAGACAGTTTCCTGAGCTACCATATGTCCGCCGGACGCCACCCTGCGCAATACCCTCTCAAAAGCAAGCTCGGGAGACCTGAGCCAGAAATAGATAAGATGTACTTTCAATCCGTTTTGTTGCGCCCTTTTGATGATATTGGCCAGCAGTTTGACCGCAAGAGTAGTCTCGATTGCGAAGTCAATGTTCTTGTCCAGCAGTTCCAGCAACCGCTCCATCATAAGACGGCTGGCGTGAACGGCGGCCGCTTCCGGCTTTTCAGGGGAAAGTCTGGCGGCAATTTCATCGGCATTGATGTATTCCTGGATGTCGTACATAGAGGGCAGGATTGTGTAAGAGGCAGTTGTTTTCCCCGCCCCGTTGCATCCAGCTAGTATGTACATCGTCGCCATAAACTTATTCTTATACAAATTTAGCAAAAAGGAAATATTTCATTAACTTTGGTAGAGTTAACGAACCTACAAAACTGACTATATGGATAGACGAAGCTTCATCAAGAAAACTGCTGCAGCTACAGCGGCCTTTACTATCCTGCCAAGGCACGTGCTTGGCGGAAAAGGCTACATAGCTCCCAGCGATCAGTTGACCCGGGGTATCATCGGTGTCGGCGGAATGGGCGTTGGGCACTACGACTATCCCGGCGCAAGATTGACCGCTATATGCGATGTCGACAAGAACCACCTTGCAGCCGGAGTGGAATTGGCTAAGACCAAGGGTATCGGTCAAGTCGCAGCCTATGAGAACTGGCTGGATCTGATACACGATCCTAACGTAGATGTGGTACATATTGCCACTCCTCCTCACTGGCATGGTCTGATGTCGATTGAAGCCGCTAAGGCCGGCAAAGACATCTGGTGTGAGAAACCTATGACCCGTACCATCGGAGAAGGTAAGAGAGTTGTAGAGGCGGTAAAGAGATACAACAGAGTGTTCCGCCTGAACACATGGTTCAGATTCAAAGATACATTCTACGGCCTGGGCACCACTGTTTTCCCTCTCAAGAAACTTGTTCAGAGCGGATTGCTGGGATGGCCTCTGACGGTTACAATTTCGAAACATACCGGTTTTGACTGGAAATTCTACTGGGTGGGAAAAGAGAATCTCGTTCCCGAGCCTGTCCCTGCAGAACTGGATTACGATATGTGGCTGGGTCCTGCCCCTTACAAGCCGTACAATCCTCACAGAGTGCACCAGACATTCCGCGGATACTGGGATTACGACGGTGGCGGACTGTGCGACATGGGTCAGCACTATATGGACCCTGTACAGTATTTCCTGGGCAAGGATAACGAAAGCCCTGTAAAAGTTGAGGTTGACGCTCCACTGCAACACTATGAAGCAGTAGGTACTTGGAGAGAGATTAAGTACACCTAT
>JAFSTD010000060.1 GCA_017450655.1 Bacteroidales bacterium
CTACCTGGCAAAGCGTGACTGTGAGTGGATGGGGCCTTTATATCAGTTCCATGGTCTCAGCGTAGACTGTATCGACAAACACCAGCCAAGTACTGACGCGCGTAAAAAAGCATATAAAGCAGATATAACCTTCGGTACGAACAACGAATTCGGCTTCGACTACCTGCGTGACAACATGGCGATCAATCCGAACGATCTCGTTCAGAGAAAACACCATTTCGCAATTGTCGACGAGGTCGACTCAGTGTTGATTGACGATGCGAGAACTCCTTTGATTATTTCAGGTCCCGTACCCCGTACTGGAGACGCTACGTTCATCGAGTACAAGCCATACGTAGAGAAGCTGTACCAACAGCAGAGACTTCTCGAGAATCAGTTGCTCAACCAGGCGAAGAAGCTTCTCAAAGAGGGGAACACCGAAGAAGGAGAGGTTTACCTCCTCAAAGCATACAAAGCTTTGCCTAAATACCAGCCTCTGATCAGTTACCTCAGTGAACCGGGCATAAAGCAGATTCTGCAGGATGCGCAGGCCAAGTTGATCAGAGCCGCATTTACGGACAAAGACATTGAGCAGAGGACCATTACGAACGACCTGTTCTTCGTGATTGACGAGCAGCAGAGGAGCGTCGAGCTGACAGACAAGGGTAACGAAATCCTGGCAAACGCTGTGGGAGATGCCGACTTCTTCCTGATGCCTAAACTTGGTGACGAAGTTTCAAAGATTGAGAAAGACGCTTCCCTTACCGATGACGAGAAGAAAATCAAGAAAGATGAGCTCTATGCAAACTATTCTCTGAAAGCGGAGCGTATGCATACCGTAGACCAGTTGCTCAAGGCTTACGCGATGTTCACCAAAGACGTGGACTACGTGATTATTGACAATAAAGTGAAGATTGTCGATGAGCAGACCGGCCGTATCATGGAGGGACGCCGTTGGAGTGACGGTTTGCACCAGGCTGTCGAGGCCAAAGAGAATGTAAAAGTCGAGGCTGCGACCCAGACTTTCGCCACGATTACACTTCAGAACTACTTCAGAATGTATCACAAGCTGTCCGGAATGACCGGTACGGCGGAAACGGAAGCGGGAGAGTTCTGGTCTATCTATAAATTGGACGTCGTAGTAATTCCTACTAACAGACCTGTAATCAGAAAAGACCAGGATGACCTGATTTACAGAACGAAGAAGGAGAAGTACTTTGCCGTAATCGATGAGATCAGAAGATTGATAGGCGAGGGTCGTCCGGTTCTGGTAGGTACCACCTCCGTCGAGATATCTGAGTTGCTCAGCAAGATGCTTACGATGCGCGGTATCAAGCACCAGGTGTTGAATGCCAAGCAGCATGCAAGGGAGGCCGAGGTTGTTGCTCAGGCCGGCAAGCCGGGTACTGTTACCATCGCCACCAACATGGCCGGCCGTGGTACCGATATCAAGCTTACCGATGATGTGAAAGCGGCAGGCGGTCTGGCTATCATCGGTACAGAAAGACATGAGAGCCGTCGCGTTGACCGTCAGTTGCGCGGACGTGCCGGCCGTCAGGGAGACCCTGGTTCGTCAATATTCTATATCTCTCTGGAAGATGACCTGATGCGTCTTTTCGGTTCGGAAAGAATCGCAAAGGTTGTAGACAGAATGGGTATGAACGAAGGCGAGGCTCTTCAGAATTCCATGCTGTCAGGAGCCATCGAGAGAGCCCAGAAGAAAGTGGAAGAGAATAACTTCGGTATCCGTAAGAATTTGGTGGAGTACGATGACGTTATGAATTCTCAGCGTGAAGTTGTGTACACCAAGAGACGCAGCGCCCTCACGGGAGAAAGAATCGACGTCGACGTACTGAACATGGCTACCGACTACTGCGACATCTTCGTGGACAAGAATCATGATTTGGATTACGAGGCATTCTGCGAAGAGTTGATGTCGGTGCTTTCAGTCGAGCCGGGATTTGACGAAGCATTCTACGATAAAGCAAAGAAAGTTGAAATAGCCGACAGGTTGAGGGATACCCTTATGGCCACTCACGAAAGGCGCAATGAGGTTATCATTCAGCAGGCTTGGCCTATCATAAACTACATTTACGAGAAGAAGAGAATGTTCTACCAGAACATCGCCCTTCCGGTGAGCGACGGCAAGAAAGTCTATACCGTACTCGTGGATTTGCGAAAGGCCTATGAGAGCAAGGGTAAGGAGCTAGTAAGGGCAATTGAGAAGAATATAACCCTCAGAGTGATTGATGAATACTGGATCAAACACCTCCGTGACATGGACGATCTGAAACAGGCTGTCCAGAATGTTTCATACGAGCAGAAAGATCCTAAACTTATCTATAAGACTGAGAGTTTCGACCTGTTCATCAACGCTTTGGAAGGAATGTACAAGGATATTCTGGCTATTCTTCTCAAAGCTTACATCTTCCTGAAGAATGATCAGCAGAGCCCTGAGGACGTAGCTACAGAGGCTCAGGAGAAGAGAACCGACATGAGTTCAATGCAAGCCAACAAACCTGACTTGCTGAACAACAACGTCGAGCCGCGAAGCAATGCCCCGATCAGAGTGGAGAAGAAAGTGGGAAGAAATGACCCTTGTCCTTGCGGAAGCGGAAAGAAATACAAGAATTGTCACGGTAAAGGAATGTAATCATGGAATTTGATCTTATTGTAATTGGTTCGGGCCCCGGAGGATACGTTGCTGCCATAAGAGCATCGCAGCTCGGTATGAAAACCGCGGTAGTGGAACGTTCTGAACTTGGAGGTATCTGCCTGAACTGGGGTTGTATCCCTACGAAAGCCCTTTTAAAGAGCGCCCAGGCTTATCATTATGCTGTTTCCGGCGAAACATACGGTTTTAAGGCGGACAATGTAACTGCCGACCTCGAAAGCATAGTAACCAGAAGCCGCGAAGTCAGCGAAACGATGAACAAGGGCATTACATTCCTGTTCAAGAAGAATAATGTGACCGTAATCGAAGGGACCGGAAGCATCACTGCTGACAAGAAAGTGTCAGTTTCTTCCCTCGACGGTACCTGTACGGTGTACGACACCAAAAATATCATCATAGCTACCGGAGCGCGTCCGGTATCGCTCCCTTTCGCCCCTGTGGACGGCGATAAAATCTGGTGCTACCGCCAGGCTCTGACTCCTGATAAACTCCCTGCAAGTATGGTAGTTATAGGCTCCGGAGCCATCGGCACCGAGTTTGCGTTCTTCTACAGAACTCTCGGCACCGACGTAACGATAGTAGAATATGTGGACCGCATCCTTCCTGTGGAGGATGACGATACCAGCGCTCAGGTGAGCCGTTCTCTCCGTAAAGCAGGAATCAAGGTCATGACTTCAGCAGCCGTCAAAAGCGTGGAGAAAGGTGATCTCTGCAAAGTTGAGGTGGAGACCAAGAAGGGGACCGAGTATCTTGAAGCGGAGGTTGTCCTGAGTGCTGTAGGAGTAGTCCCTAATACTGAGAACATAGGACTGGAAGCTCTCGGTATAGAGTTGAACCGTGGCAGAATAGCAGTCGACGCTCATTATAAAACTGCCGTGGATGGTATTTATGCCATCGGTGACGTTATCGCCACCCCGGCTCTCGCGCACGTGGCTTCCGCAGAGGCTGTCCATTGTGTAGAACATATCGCAGGATTGAATCCTGAGCCGGTAAATTATTCATACATACCGGGATGTACATATATCTCTCCTGAGGTGGCTTCAGCCGGAATGACCGAAAGAGCCGCCAAAGAGAAAGGTTTGGAATACAAGACAGCGAAATTCCCTTTCACTGCTTCGGGCAAAGCGACCGCGGCAGGAGAAAAGGACGGTTTCGTAAAGATTATATCCGATGTTTTGACTGATAAAGTGCTCGGCGTTCACCTTGTGGGAGCCAACGTCTCGGAGATGATAGGTCCTATGGTGGCTCTTATGAAAAACGGCATTACCGCTGCACAGCTTGCCAAAACCATTTTCCCTCACCCGACAATGAGCGAAGGTATTATGGAGGCTGCAGCAGCTATTCATTCTGAAGCAATTCACTTTTAATACAGAACAGATATGGCTGAGAATCAAAAAGAAGATATCAATGGGTTGGGAAATGATTTTTCCCTCTTTTCCAGAACGGCAAAAATTTCACAGATTGTATTTGAGTCTGACGGTGATGTGCGTATCGACGGTTCTTTGAAAGGAACCATCAAGTCCAAAGGAAAAGTTATCATCGGTCCCGACGGCAACTTTGAAGGCGATATCATAGCCGGAAGAGTGGACGTGTTCGGCAAAGTGAACGGCAATCTTCAAGTCTCTGACATGACCAGCTTCTTTGACAATGCTGTCTTCGACGGAGATTTGACTACAGGTAAGATAACGATAGACTCCGACGTCTCTTTCAACGCCTCTTGCAAGATGCTTCAGCAAGCTGACAGAAAGAAACTTAAAGAATCTCTGTAAGCTATCTGATTCTTTTCTTTATTACGTAATTGTTACGCTCGTTTGAATTTCTTGATATGAGTTCTCCCAGGAACCCTGTCAGGAATAGCTGTGTACCAATCAGAACGGCAACCAGCGCGAGGTAGAACAGCGGCTGATCCGTGACGGCCCTGAAAGGAAGTCCGTTCGCCTGTGCGACAAGCTTCTTGACTATCAATATAATTGCAATTACGATACCTACCATGAAAGTGAATGTACCCATCGCTCCGAACAGGTGCATTGGCTTCCTGCCGAATACCTGCAGGAACCAGAGTGAAAGCAGATCCAGGAACCCGTTGATGAAGCGGTTGATGCCGAATTTGCTCTTCCCGTATTTGCGTGAATGATGGTGAATCACCTTTTCGCCAATCTTGGTGAAACCGGCATTCTTGGCGATGTAAGGGATGAACCGGTGCATCTCTCCATAGACTTCGATATTCTTCACGACTTCACTTCTATAAGCTTTCAGACCGCAGTTCATGTCGTGCAGCTTGATGCCGGTAATCTTTCTGGCCGTAGCGTTGTAGAATTTGGACGGTATGTTCTTGGTGAAAGCGTTGTCGTATCTCTTCTTCTTCCATCCGGAAACCAGGTCATAACCCTCTTCGCGTATCATCTTGACCATGCCCGGAATCTCGCCCGGATCGTCCTGAAGGTCGGCGTCCATAGTGACTACAATATCGCCTTGAGCAGCTTCAAAGCCGCAGTACAAGGCTGCCGACTTGCCGTAATTTCTGCGGAAGGAGATTGCTCTCACATTGGCATTCTGCGCGGCAAGATCTTCAATTACCTGCCATGAATTGTCAGTGCTGCCGTCATTGATGAAGATGATTTCGTATGAATAATTCTCCTTGAAGAGAACCTCCGATATCCAGTTGGTGAGCTCAGGAAGTGATTCGGCTTCGTTATAGAGAGGGATGACGATAGAGATGTCCATAATTATAACTCTTCAGAATTGTTAACTGTGTTTCTGTCTCTCTGAGACGCGGAGATAATCGATGAGGCGATAAGACCGATCATAACATTCTTAAAGAACACTGAAATGCAATAATACTGAGCGAAATTGTCCTGAAGCTTTGCCATCACGTCGGTCTGAAGGCTGTCCATCATCGGCATCATCGAGTCGAAAGCTTCCATTGCCTGAGCCTGCAGCCCCGGGAAAATCCATTGGTACGATGCAAAAGCGTACACGGCTGTGATGATTGAAGAAAACAGGCAGACCATAAAGCCGTAGCCGAAATTGGACTGATTCCCATTCTCTTTGTACTTTTTCATCAAATTGGCCAGGAACCAGATTGAACAAACGGTCTGAATCAACCATACTACGATGCTCAAAAAATTAGGAATTGAAAGAGAACTGACAGACATTGTCACCAAAGAAATAAGAGCCAGTTTTAATCCGTCAAATGCAGCCTGTGAAGTCATGGTTTGCTGCCTTCCCGTTTCCGTAAAGTTCTCCATGTAAAAATGTTATTTTCCGCAAATATAATTAAAAAATAAGTTTTACCTTTGCCAATTGCAATAATTGAAAGACCATTTACTATGAAAATAACTTTTCCAGACGGTAGTGTCAGAGAATTTGAAAAGGGAACGAACGCTTATCAGATAGCAGAAAGTATCAGCCCAAGGCTGGCTGCCGATGTCCTTGCTGCAACGGTAAACGGCCAGGTTTACGACCTGATGAGACCAATCACCGAAGATGCGTCCATCAAGCTGCACAAATGGGAAGATACCGAGGCTAAGAAGGTGTTCTGGCACTCTTCCAGCCACCTTATGGCAGAGGCTCTGGAGTCGCTTTATCCCGGAGTCAAATTCGGAATCGGACCTGCCATAGAGAATGGTTTTTATTATGACGTCGATCTGGGAGACAAACAGATAACCGATGCGGATCTCGCCAGAATAGAAGAGAAGATGCTCGAGCTGGCAAGAAACAAAGAGCAGTTTGTAAGAAAGGATATCTCCAAGGAGGAGGCAATGAAGGTCTATTCTGCCAAAGGGGATGAGTACAAGTGCGAGCTGATCGAAGGTCTCGAAGACGGTACGATATCATTCTATACAAACGGCAGTTTCACCGACTTGTGCCGCGGACCTCACTTGAAGGATACTTCGGTCATCAAGGCCATCAAGCTCACATCTATCGCGGGCGCATACTGGAGAGGTGATGAGCACAACAAGATGCTTACCCGTATCTACGGCATCACTTTTCCTAAGAAATCAATGCTAGATGAGTACCTTGTACTGCTGGAGGAGGCTAAGAAGAGAGACCACCGCAAGCTCGGAAAGGAACTTGAGCTTTTCACATTCTCTTCGAAGGTAGGCATGGGTCTTCCGCTTTGGCTTCCGAAAGGTACCGACCTGCGTATGAGACTGGAGAATTTCCTCCGCAAGGTTCAGCGCAAATATGGATACGTTCAGGTTATTACTCCCCATATCGGAAACAAAGAGCTTTACGTTACATCGGGCCACTGGGCAAAATACGGCAAGGATTCATTCCGTCCTATAACAACTCCGCAAGAGGGTGAAGAATATCTGCTCAAACCTATGAACTGCCCTCACCACTGCGAGATATACAAGACCAAACCGCGTTCTTACAAAGATCTTCCTTTGAGAATAGCAGAGTTCGGTACCGTATACCGTTATGAGCAAAGCGGTGAGTTGCACGGTCTTACAAGAGTCCGCAGCTTCACTCAAGATGATGCTCACCTGTTCCGCCGCCCTGACCAGATCAAGGAGGAATTCTGTAAGGTCATCGACATAGTGCTCTATATCTTCAAGACTCTCAAGTTCGATGATTTTACCGCTCAGATATCACTCAGACACCAGACAGACCACAGCAAGTACATCGGCAGCGAGGAGAATTGGGAAAAAGCCGAGAAGGCCATCGTGGAGGCTGCTGCAGAAAAAGGCCTGCCTACGGTTGTCGAGTACGACGAGGCAGCATTCTACGGACCTAAACTTGACTTTATGGTCAAGGATGCCATCGGACGCAAGTGGCAACTCGGTACAATCCAGGTGGATTACAACCTTCCAGAACGTTTTGAACTGGAATATACCGGAGCTGATGATAAGAAATATCGCCCTGTAATGATCCACAGAGCACCATTCGGATCTCTTGAGCGTTTCGTGGCAGTGCTGTTGGAGCACACCGGAGGAAACTTCCCTCTGTGGTTGACTCCAGATCAGGCAGTCGTGCTTCCGGTAAGTGAAAAATACAACGAATTCGCAAAAAAAGTTTGTAATTATCTAATTAATTGCGATATTCGCGCCGCCATTGATGACCGTAACGAAACGGTAGGTAAGAAGATAAGGGAGAATGAGTTAAAGCATATCCCGTATCTTTTGATAGTCGGCGAAAAAGAGGCAGCCGCAGACTCCGTATCTGTAAGGAAGAGGGGTGGAGAAGACAAGGGAACCATGACGATTGACCAGTTCCAGGAGTTCATTAAGGCTGAAGTTAAAGCCGAATTGGAAAAAGAGACGATTTAGTTTTTGAAATATTAACAAACAATAGGAGGAAAAGTTATAGCAACTTCAAATTATCGGCCCCCAAAGCCACGCCCTGCACCGCAAAACAGACACCAGGGCAACAATCAGAATAAAGCCAAGGCAGAAGGCCCTAAGGTCAACGAAGAGATTATTGCTCCGTTGGTGAGGGTCGTTGGCGAGAACGTACCGCAACAGGGTATTTACCCTCTCAGAGAGGCGCTTCAGATGGCAGAGGAGGCAGAGTTGGATTTGGTTGAAATTTCACCTAATGCAGATCCTCCCGTATGCAAGATTATTGATTTTCAGAAATATCAATATCAGCAGAAAAAGAAGGCAAAAGAGCAGAAAGCCAATGCCTCAAAAGTTGTTATTAAGGAGATTCGTTTCGGTCCGAATACTGATGAGCACGATTTCCAGTTTAAGTTGAAACATGCTCAGGAGTTCCTTAAGGATGGATGTAAGGTAAAAGCTTACGTATTCTTCCGCGGCCGTTCAATCTTATTCTCGGATCAAGGCGAGAAGCTTCTTCTCCGTTTTGCCGTAGAGCTTGATGATTACGGAAAGGCTGAGCAGATGCCTAAGCTTGAGGGCAAGAGAATGATAATGATGATTGCCCCTAACAAGAAGAAATAACATTTAACTAATAAAGTATACTACAATGCCAAAAATGAAGACGAATTCCGGTTCAAAGAAGCGCTTTGTGCTCACCGGATCCGGTAAAATCAAAAGAAGACACGCTTATCACAGCCACATTCTTACAAAAAAGACTAAAAAGCAGAAACGTAACCTTAATCACGTAGCTATTGTTGCTCCAGTAGACAACAAGAGAATCAAAGCTTTGTTAGTAAAATAGTAAAAGGATTGTTTAACCAGAATGTTCAGCCGTAAAGACCTTTAAAAAAGGCGCTGACTTTCAAAAAGAAATTAATTATGCCAAGATCGGTAAATTCAGTAGCTTCAAGAGCTCGTCGTAAAAAAGTCCTTAAACAGACCAAAGGTAATTTTCTTTCAAGAAGAAATGTCTGGACGGTAGCAAAGAATACCTATGAGAAAGGTTTGACATATGCTTACCGTGACCGTAAAACCAAAAAGCGCAATTTCCGCTCACTTTGGATCATGCGTATCAACGCAGCTGCCCGCCAGCATGGTATGACTTATTCTCAGTTCATGGGTAAGTTGAATGCGCAGAACGTAGGTCTCAACCGCAAGGTTCTTGCTGACCTTGCTATGAATAACCCTCAAGCATTCGAAGCAGTTATCAAGTCAGTTAAATAACTTGACACTTAGAAATTTATACAATAACAGATGGGTACGGTTCATCTTTTGGGCCGTACTTTATCTTCTTTGGGTTATATGGCTCGGCAATTACTGGTGGCTTTTCGGCCTTGCAGTAATATTCGATATCTTCATCACCAGGAAAGTGAAGTGGGCATTCTGGAAGAAGACCTACAAAGAGGGTGAGAAGCACAGTATCGGATTGGAATGGTTGGATGCAATCGTATTTGCCGTAATCGTAGTAACCTTCCTCAATATTTTCTTCATTCAGTCCTTCAAGATTCCTTCTTCTTCAATGGAAAAGACCCTGATGACGGGCGATTTCCTCTTTGTCGAGAAGTTGTCCTACGGACCGAGAATGCCGCAGACTCCTATCTCCATGCCGTTTATGCACAATGTGTTCCCGGGTGGTGGAGAATGTTATTCTACAGCTATACAGTGCAAGTACCGCCGTCTGAAGGGGATCAAATCTTCGGTAGGCAGAGACGACATCGTAGTCTTCAATTTTCCTCACGGAGACAGCGTTCTTACAAAGGCGCCGGTTGACGACTACTACGCTCACGTACGCATCAACGGCAAAGAATATACGGAGCGCACCTTCGGCCCTGTCCTGGTACGTCCGAGCGACAAGACCGACCACTATGTGAAAAGATGCGTAGCGGTAGCCGGCGATTCTCTGGAGGTAAGAGACGGGTTGGTGTTCGTCAACGGAGTGCAGCAGGAGAGTTTTCCCGGCATCCAGCTCACTTACGAGGTGATTACGGATGGTAATTCTCTCAACTTGCGAGTATTCAGGAATATGGGTTTCGCTCAGAATGAGGTCTGGTTTGACTCAAACCTTCCGGGCTATCCGGCCCTGACCCTTACGGCAGCCCAGGCTGAAGAACTGGCGTCGTTGCCTAGCGTGGTCTCCGTCAATCCGGTAATCGACGTCTATCCTCCTGACTATCCGGATTCTCCGCAAATGCTCTTTCCTTTCGTGGACAAAGGCTGGACCAGAGATAATTACGGACCTGTATGGATTCCTAAGAAAGGGGATACCGTGACTCTGACCGAAGAAAATATCGGTTTTTACAGAAGAATAATCGCTGTCTATGAGGACAACGAATTTTCAGAGAAAGACGGTTCATTCTTCATCAATGGGAAACAAGTCAGTACATACACATTCAAGCAAGACTATTTCTTCATGATGGGAGACAACCGGCACAATTCTCTGGATTCAAGATACTGGGGTTTCGTTCCGGAAGACCATATCGTTGGAAGACCGGCACTTATATGGCTTTCAAAAGGGGTTAACGGAATTCGTTGGAACAGATTTTTCAAATTTGTTCTCAATGATTAATTAAATTTGTTTTTTTGAGAAATAATAAAGATATTTGCAGCCCCAAAAGAAGAAAAATTAAAAAATATATAACTATGTCAAGAGTTTGTCAAGTTACAGGTAAGACGAGAATGATAGGAAACAACGTTTCCCATTCAAAACGTCGCACTAAACGTGAATTCTCACCAAATCTGAAAGTTAAGAGATTTTGGTCAGAAGAAGAGCAGAGATATATCACCTTGAAAGTTTCTTGCAACGGTATGAAGACCATATACAAAAATGGTTTGGCAGAGACTTTGAGAGAGGCTGAGAAGAAAGGTTTGATTAACTTAGTTTAAAATTTACGGCGATGGCAAAGAAAGGAAAAGGCAACCGCGTACAGGTGATTTTGGAATGCACTGAGCAAAAGGCCAGTGGTGTTCCGGGTATATCTAGATATATCACGACTAAGAATAAGAAAAATACAACTGAGAAGTTGGAACTCAAGAAATACAATCCTTATTTGAGGAAAGTAACAGTTCACAGAGAAATCAAATAATAACGCATAAGGAGATAATATTATGGCAAAGAAAGCAGTTGCAACATTCAGCGGTGACAGATCAAAGAGCAAAACTGTCGTTAAATGCATCCGCATGGTCAAATCAGAGCGCACTGGTTCATATGCGTTTGAAGAGGAACTGGTTCCTAATGAAAAAGTAAAAGATTTTTTCAATAAGAAATAATTTTTCAGTTAGAGGATTAAAAGGGAGATGGCCTTTTGGTTGTCTCCTTTTTTTTGCATTATTATTATATTTGCGTTCATAATTGAAGCCGGCAATGAGTTTATTCGGAAAGAAAAACAGTCACCCGCAGGATGAGTCTTTGCAGGAAGGGTTGAAAAAGACGAAACGTTCTTTTTTCGATAAAGTTTCCCATGCTGTTCTCGGCAAGTCAGTGGTTGACGATGAGGTGTTGGATTCTATGGAGGAGGCCCTTCTGGCAGCTGACGTCGGAGTTGACACGACCATGAATATCATCGAACGTCTCGAACAGAGAATCGCCAGAGACAAATACGTGAGTGTAGATGAAGTGAACACCGTCCTCTGCGAAGAGATAGAAGACATGCTGGGTGTTTCCCAAGGAGATTCTTCCGAGCCTTTCGATTTCTCCAAGAAACCGTACGTTATTATGGTTGTCGGAGTCAACGGTGTGGGTAAGACAACCACCATCGGCAAACTGGCTATGCAGTTGAAGGCAATGGGGAAGAAAGTTATCCTCGGAGCGGCCGACACATTCAGGGCGGCTGCCGTTGACCAGCTCTGCATATGGGCGGAGAGAGCCGGAGTTGATATCGTCAAGCAGGAGATGGGGGCGGATCCTGCATCCGTCGCCTTCGATACCGTAAAATCGGCCGTTGCAAAAGATGCCGACGTGGTTATAATCGATACCGCAGGCAGACTCCACAACAAGATCAACCTGATGAATGAGCTTACCAAAATACGCAACGTGATGGGTAAAGTGATTCCTGACGCTCCTCACGAAGTGTTGCTTGTTTTGGACGGCACCACCGGTCAAAACGGCTTCATGCAGGCCAAGGAATTTACCAAGGCCACGGACGTTACTTCCCTTGCAGTAACAAAACTTGACGGCACCGCAAAAGGGGGCGTGGTTATCGGTATCAGTGACCAGTTCCACATTCCAATCAAGTTCATCGGCGTGGGCGAGGGGATAAATGATTTGAAATATTTCGATAAAAAAGAGTTTATAGAATCTCTGTTCAACTAAAATAGATAGACATGACAGTTTCTTACAATTGGTTAAAGGATTACCTCAAATTTGATTTGACACCGGAGAAAGTGGCCGAGATAATTACTTCTACAGGCCTCGAAGTTGAGCATATTGACCAGGTAGAACAAATCCCCGGTGGTCTTGAGGGAGTTATAGTGGCTGAGGTTGTTGAATGCTATGATCATCCTGATTCAGACCATCTCCATATTACAAAACTAAACGTCGGCGAGCCTGAACTGCTTCAGGTGGTTTGCGGCGCTCCCAACGTGGCTGCCGGACAGAAAGTGCTGTTGGCTACGGTCGGCACAAAGCTGGTCACAATCAACGGCGAAGAGATAAAGCTCAAGAAATCAAAGATCAGAGGTGAGGAAAGCAACGGAATGATTTGTGCCGAGGACGAACTCGGCATCGGTACCGATCACGCAGGCATTATGGTTCTTCCTGACGATGCGGTTGTCGGAACCCCGGCGAAAATCCAGCTGCAGCTTAAATCCGATACCATATATGAGATTGGTCTTACCCCCAACAGAATAGACGGTGCCTCTCATATAGGCGTTGCCAGAGATCTGTACGCATACTGCAAGTTCAACAATATCCCTGTAGAGTGGACCTTGCCTTCAGTTGACGGTTTCAAGGAGGGTAACGGCGAGGCGATACCTCTGGAGGTTCAGTCCCCTCTGGATGCCCCACGCTATATGGGTATTACAATAAAGAATGTAAAGGTGGACGTTTCTCCGGAATGGCTCAGAGACAGACTCAATGCCGTAGGACAACATCCCATCAATAATATCGTAGATGCTACTAACTTCATTCTCAATGAGATGTGCCAGCCTTTGCACGCCTTTGACGCATCCAAGATTGAGGGAGGAAAGGTGGTGGTAAGACGTGCAAAGGAGGGGGAGAAACTTACCACTCTGGATGGCGTGGAGCGCACCCTTTCTTCAGAAGATCTGGTAATCGCAAACACCAAAGAGGCAATGTGCCTTGCAGGAGTTTTCGGAGGTGAAAAATCCGGAATTTCAGATTCTACGACCGAAATCTTCCTTGAGATTGCATACTTCAATCCGGTTACAATCCGCAAGACCTCAAAGCGTCACGGTCTCAAGACAGACGCTTCGTTCAGATATGAGAGGGGCATAGATCCTGACAACTGTTTGTATGCTGCCAAGAGAGCCGCAATGCTCATCTGTGAAATCACCGGCGGCGAAATAGCGGGAAAGATCCAGGAATTCTATCCTCAGAAAATAGCCAAGTCAGTGGTCTCACTCGACTATGGCAGAATGCAGAATCTTATCGGCAAGAGTATAGGAAAGGAAAATATAAAGAATTTGTTAGGCTACCTCGGCTTTGAGATTCTCTCAGAGACTGCGAAAGGGTGTGAAGTGGCAGTCCCTTATTACAGGGTTGACGTTACCAGGGAATGTGACGTTGTGGAAGAGGTTCTCAGAATATACGGGTACAACAACATCGAGATACCTGTCAGCATGAAGGCTTCGGTAAACAACACTCCTCATCCGGATCCTGAGGCTGTCCGTAGTGAGGTGTCCAACTTCTTCACCCACAAAGGTTTTCTTGAGATTATGAATAACTCTTTGACTAGAGGAGCTTATTATGACAATCTGAAAACCTTCCCTGCAGAGAAATGCGTGAAACTCCTCAATCCTCTCAGTTCGGATCTCGACACTATGCGTCAGACTCTGTTGCTCGGTGGTCTCGAAGTCATTTCATACAATATCAAGAGACAGAACAATGAGTTGAAACTCTACGAAATAGGTAATGTATACTCTTATGAGCCTAAAGAGGGAGACGAACTCCCTTCTTCAAATCTCAAGAGCTACAAGGAGGGACAGCGCATCGCATTGTTCATAACGGGACCTGCTTCAAAAGCCTGGCACAACGTAATAACCGGAGGGGACTTCTTCGCCCTGAAAGGTTACATGGAGCTGTTTTTCAAGCGTTTCAATATGAATACCTATGACCTGGCTTATTCTGCCGCACCTTCCGACATATTTGCTGAAGGACTGGAGTACCAGTTGCAGGGGAAAACTCTGGCGGTGATGGGTACAGTCAGCAAGTCTTTGCTGAAACAGTTTGATATAAAACAGCCTGTTTTCGCAGCGGAGATATACTGGCCGGTATTCTTCGAAATCGTAAAGAGAGACAAGGTTAGATTCAAGGAACTCCCTAAATATCCGGAGGTAAGCCGTGACCTTGCTCTGCTGATAGACGAGAATGTATCTTTCGCAGATCTGCTCAAGACTGCAACACAGACGGAAAAAGGTATGCTTAAGAGCGTGTCACTGTTTGACGTTTACCGCGGTGACAAGATCCCTGCGAACAAAAAACAATACGCTCTCAACTTCATTCTTCAAAATCTTGAGCAGACACTCACTGACAGTGACGTAGAGCGGATTATGAACAAACTGTTGAAAGCGTTCGAGAATAAGCACGGAGCTCAGTTGAGGTAGGCTTATTTGAGAGATATCTTAAAGAATGTCCCTTTGTCAGGCTTTGTATAGCAGAGCCATGCCTGAGGGGCATTTTTATTTATCTCAAATACAACGCTGTATCTTGTCGTATTGACGCAGATCAGCTCCGATACAAGCAGCGAAATCATATCCTCTGCGGTAACCTTGTTAACCGGAGTGAGGAACAGCGGGAAGGTATCCGGATCGGCTGAAGACTCTTTCTTCGTGAAATACTCTATGGCCTTCTTGTATCTCAAAGTGTTGCGAGGCATTGTGTATGTAGGTCCGTCGCCGAAGACTTTCTTGAAAGAGAAAGGCTTGTTCTCGGCAGGATTATACCATCCCTTTGATACTGCATATTCATATAACCCTTTGCTGCCCAAGAAATTCTGGGTGTCGTTAAGGTTGAACAGGTCGATTACGAAGTTGTTCGGGATAATGAAGACCTTGTCATCAGGTATTCTCTGCGCAAGCCAGTTTTTCCCTCCTACGAGTGACATCACCCAGGCTTCGTTGTCATCGGCGATGATGTAGGAGCGACCGTTGTGGCGGTATCCTTTTTCTTCCACCAGTTTTCCCGCTATCTCCACCGCTTCCCTTGCGCTTTTCGCTTTCTGAGCGATTGTAAGTCGTATTTCGTAAAGGACTCCTCCCTCTTTCATATTCTCCTCTTTGGAGGTGCATTTGTTGGATACGACACCGACGTGATAGTCGTTGAAGAAAGAATCGGCAACGTCCAGACCGGCGATTTCTATCCAGTAATAACCAGCATTTCCGTCCCGGGCGGGAACGTACGATGTCTTGGTAGGAACGCTGGTGGCGTCGTCTTCATTGTGAGCCAGAATTACGCATCCGTTGGCGGAAACGTTTTTACCGGCAACCATAGTGAAGCACTGTCCTTGCGCAGATACGAATGCAATAAGGAACAATAGGGTGAAAATGACTCGTTTCATGGCATTTAATTTTACCAAAGTTAATAAAAAATGTAATTTTGCAACTCACTCAAGAAATATTGTAATGACGGAAGCAAGGATAAGCAATAAAAGGGGTTTGCTGGCGATAAGCCCGTTGGTTGTGTTTTTACTGGTCTATATGTTGTCATCGTTGGTGACCGGAGATTTTTACAAAATTCCAATATCGGCCTCTTTCCTGATAGCTTCAGTATATGCGTTCTGCATCTCGTCCGGAGGCAGCATCTCTCAGAAAGTGGAGTTGTTCTCCAAAGGCGCCGGAGACAGGAATATCCTCCTGATGATATGGATTTATATCCTGGCGGGGGCATTCTCTCAATCCGCCGTAACCATCGGAGCGGTTGATACGACCGTTAACATAGCGCTTAAATTCGTATCTCCGAAACTGATGCTGGCGGGCCTGTTCTTTACAGCCTGTTTCGTCTCATTCTCCATGGGTACGAGCGTCGGAACTGCGGTAACTTTGCTCCCTATGACTCACGGCATTGCGGAACAGTCCGGTTATTCTCTTGCGATGCTTGCTGCAATTGTAATCGGAGGCGCATTCTTCGGAGATAACCTTTCCTTTATTTCCGATACCACCATCGCTGCCACAAAGACTCAGAACGTGGAGATGAGCGACAAATTCAAGACCAACATCAGAGTCGCAGGTCCTGCCGCGCTGGTTGTCCTCATCATATATGTATTGCTCGGAAAAACAACCGACTATTCTATACATACCGCAGGCACTATCCAGTGGATCAAGATATTGCCTTACATATTGATTATTGTACTCTCAATCTGCAAGGTGAATGTCGCGCTCTCTCTTGCTCTGGGTATCGTAAGCTGCGCAGTCATTGGTTTTGCAACGGGGTCTCTGTCATGGACAGGCTGGATGGTATCGATGGGAGACGGAATCTCTTCAATGGGAGAACTGATCATCGTCACTCTTCTGGCAGGCGGTCTTCTCGAGCTTATCCGAATCAACGGTGGTCTGGATTACATCATTCAGGTTCTCAAGCCGATGTCAAAGGGTGAGGTCGGTGCGCAGATGAGCATCGCCCTTCTGGTGAGCATCGCCGGTTTCTGCACTGCAAACAACACGGTAGCCATTATCACTACCGGAGAAATAGCGAAACAGATTACTGAGAAATTCTCCCTCAACCCTAAGAAAACGGCATCCATTTTGGATACTTTCTCATGTATAGTGCAAAGCATCATCCCTTATGGAGCGCAGTTGCTGTTGGTAACTTCCCTGGTAGGACTGTCAGCGCTCGAAGTCATCCCATTGCTCTATTATCCTATGGTGCTCTGTCTAATCTCTGTAATAGCTTTGTTCAGAACAAAATAGCTGATGAAAAGAATAGCTGCCATAACGATGGTCATGAACGACGATTTCTATCTGAAAAAATGGGTGGAATACTATGGCAGTGCGCTGGGCAAAGATAACCTGTTCATTTATTTCGACGGACTGGACCAGAAGATTTCTTCGTTCTGCGACGGTACGAATGCTTTTCTGCATGAGAAAATAGGGGCTAATCTGGTCGATTCGGACAAGGGAAGGATCTCATTTCTGTCGGGGAAAGCTGCGGAACTTTTGGCAAGCGGATATGACATCGTAATCGGAACAGATGCAGATGAGATAATCGTGGTTGACCCGGTATTGGGGAAATCCCTTGGAGAATATCTGAGTAAAGCGAGAATAGGGACTACCGTCTCGCCGCTCGGCCTGGACGTCGGTCAGAAGATTGGCGAGGAGGGGGATATTGACGGCGAGAAACCGTTCCTGAATCAGAGGCATTACGCTCAGCTGGGAACCCGTTATACCAAAGCTTCAATTATTGCAAAGCCTTGCAAATGGGGCTCGGGCTTCCATAGGGTAAAAGGTCATAACTTCCATATTGCCAAAGATTTGTATCTCTTCCATTTCGGTTATTTCGATCAGAAGAGACTGATGGCCCGTTTCTCCGACAAAGGCCGTCTTCAGCAAGGGTGGGAGCGACATATGAAAAAACGGTCGCGTACGATCCGCTACGTTTCCAATCTGCCTGCAAGGGATTTTGACAAATGGACCGGAATAGCCCGTTTCCTCCAGACAATATGCCGACCGCCGTACGCTCTGAACAAGCCGGCTATGTTCGAGATGAAGATCGTGGTGAAAATCCCAGAGAGATTCGAAGGGATAGTGTAACTACCGGTTTGCCTTCTTGGCGAATTCAAACAGCGCCTGCGGCAGGTGGCAGTAACCCGACGGATTCTTGTCCAGATAATCCTGGTGATATTCTTCCGCAGAATAGAAATTCTCAAGTGGCTGCAGCTCAACGCAGAGCGGTTGGTCATATTCTTTTTGAACCGCTTCAAATACCTTCTCTATCACCGGTCTGTCAGCCGGGTCGGTATAATACACACCGGTACGGTAACGTGTTCCTTCGTCTTCTCCCTGTTTGTTCAGGCTGACCGGGTTGATTGATTTGAAATAGAGAGTTACCAGTGTCTCGAGAGTGATGACTTCGGGGTCATAATCCACCTTCACGCACTCGGCAAAACCGGTGGTGTCGGTATAAACTTCCTTGTATGTAGGATTCTCAGTATGTCCGTTGGCAAAACCTACCAAAGTCTCCTTGATTCCGTTGATAAGCTTTAAATAGTGCTGTGCACCCCAGAAGCATCCAGCTGCCAGATATATAGTCTTTTTGCTCATGTCTTTCTCAATTATTCTGCTCCAAAGTTAACATTTTTAACGGTTTTTCGAATTGTTCATAAAATCTTAATAACTCTTGTGAAAACTCAAAAAACGGAGAAGCATTGTCTGTAATTTTGAAGAAAATTCATATAGGAGAGATTGGCGATGAAAGTAATCAAAAGAAACGGAGAAATACAAAATTTTGATTTCAGCAAGATTGAAAAGGCTGTGAATTCGGCCTTCGTGGCTTGCGGCAAAGACAGAGTTCCTGACAGTTTTTTGGAGAGTCTGCTCCATCTGTTCAGCATGTTTGACGACGACTATACATTCAAGGTTGAGAAACTGCAGGATATCGTCGAGACACAACTGATGTACGAAAAACACTTCGAGGTGGCAAAAGCGTACATCCTTTACCGCGAAAAGCACAAAGATCTCCGTTTTATCAAAGAGCGCGTTGACTATATGGATAATTATGCCCAATCTTCCGACAACGCCGCATCATCTTCAGAAACGGACGCCAACGCCAACGTTGCAATCAAGAACGTGGCCAACCTGGACGGCGAGGTCTACAAGACCCTCAACCGCCAGATACAGCGTTACCGTATGAAGAAAAAACTTAAAGAGCTCTTCCCGGATGTTTCGGAGCAGTATGAGAAAGACTTGATGAGCCACATTATCTACGTTCACGATGAGGCCTCTTCTCCTGCTGTAAAGAATTACTGCGAGGCGGTGTCTCTGTATCCTCTTGTACTGAACGGTACACACGGTATGGACGGCCTCGGAGCAAGCGCTCCAAAGAATCTGAGCAGTTTCTGCGGACAGTTCTGCAACCTTGCTTTCCTGCTTTCAGCGCAATGTAAGGGAGCTGTGGCATTCGGTGAGTTCTTTAACGTTTTTGACTATTACTGTGCAAAGGATTTCGGAGAGGATTATCACAAGAGAACGGAAGAGGTGGCTTCCATCCTTCCTCAAAGGACAATCGGTGATTCCATTCACCAGGCTTTCCAGCAGATTGTCTATGGTATCAACCAGCCGGCGGGAAACCGCAGCTACCAGTCTCCGTTCACCAATATCAGCTACTATGACAGCAACTATTGGCACGCTCTGTTCGATGACTTCTGCTTCCCTGACGGCACCAAGCCGGTATGGGAACGTATCAGCTTCCTGCAGAAAGACTTTATGCGCTGGTTCAATATGGAAAGGACGAAGACAATGCTTACCTTCCCTGTTGAAACGATGGCACTCCTTTCTGACGGCAACGATATCATTGACAAGGACTACAAGGACTTTACCGCCGAGATGTATTCTGAGGGACACTCATTCTTCACCTACATTTCCGACAACCCTAACGGCCTTGCCAGCTGCTGCCGTCTGAGAAACGAGATTCAGGAGAATGTCTTCACATTCACCAACGGTCTTACTGGAGTTCAGACCGGAAGCGTGAACGTGATAACCCTTAACCTTAACCGTATCATTCAGAATTGGGCCAAGACCAGAGAGTTCTCACGCGGTTATCTCCGTGAGCACTTCTTTGAGCTGGCTCCTGATTTCAAACAATATCTTGTGGGTATTCTCGAAAGAGTTTACAAGTATCACATTGCTTACAAGACTTTGCTTTACGAGACAGAAAAGGCTGGAATGCTCAATGCTTCAAAGGCCGGTTATATCAAAATGAACAAGCTTTACAGCACAATTGGTGAGAATGGTATCAATGAGGCTGCAGAGTTTGTCGGCTTGACTTGCAACTATAACAAGCCTTACATGGAGTTCTGCCGTCTTGTTACAGGTACCATTTCCGAGCAGAACAAGCTTCATTCTCAGAAACTGTTCCAGTTCAACCAGGAATTCGTGCCTGCTGAGGGCCTTAGCTCAAAGAACTATCGCTGGGACAAGGCGGAAGGATATTGGGTTCCTGAAAACAGAGTATTGTACAATTCTTACTTCTATCTTGCCGATGACCCTGAGACTTCAGTTCTCGATAAATTCCGTC
>JAFSTD010000061.1 GCA_017450655.1 Bacteroidales bacterium
AAAGGGGAAGAAGAAGGCGGGGGGAAGGGAGATGCGGGTGGTGCAAAGATATCTCCCGGCCGGGCTGCGGTGAGCTGTTGTTGGCTCCCTTGCCGGCCGAGGATATCTTCCCTGGGCTCACAAAGAAAGGAAGAAAGGGAATAACGGTGCGAGGGGTGGGCACGATAAAAAAACGCCATCGGGGGATGGCGCGTTGTATTTTATGATGAGAACTGACTTCTCTGATAAGAACTTTATTCTCTTAAGGACTGAATTCGTTTAAGAGCTGGCTCAACAGGAATTATAGGTTGACCTTCAGGCCGGCGAAGAGGTTGGCGGTGGCGGGGGCGTCGAAATACTTCGAGAGAATGAAGACGGCGCCGACCTCGAAGCGTTTGTTCAGCTTGACGTAGCCTCTGGTTTCTGAGTAGGCGCATCTCGGCACGAAGTCGCTGGCTTTTGTTCCCCACCAGTCGAAGTATTCTGCAAGATCAAATCTTTCCCAGTCCCATCCGCCTACGATGGAGAGTTGGTAGCCGTGTCCGTCGTATGCGTTGTATCTGTAGAGCGGTTCAATTGCTGCAAATCCGTGAGGGGTGTAGAAGCAGTAGGCGGCTCCCAGATAATAGATGTTGTCGAACTGTCCTTCGAAAAGGGTGGTGCGGAATTCTCCGTGGATAAACAGCGGCGTCTCCCAGAATTTCTGCTCCCAGAATAGCTGGGCGTAGAGATAATTAAGGGATTCCGGATTGAGGCCGAAACCTGCCTCGGTGTATGCGTAGCCGGTATTGTTGTCAGTTCCCTGAGTTGACTCGGTAACGATCTTTGCGTAGTTCTTGCCGATATTTCCGATTACGGAAGTCTTCAGAAAGTGGTTGTTCTCTGTCCAGGTTTGCGCTGAAAGCGAGATGCTTGCGAGGCACAAAGCTGCAATTATAGTGATTCTTCTCATAATGCTTTCCCTTCAGGTTCTTTATCCTTATGATATTTGTTCCAGATGTTTCTTGCCCAGTATACGAACGGGGTGTCTATCATGGCGATGAATATCTTGATGAGGTAGGTTGTGAGTACCAGCAACCAGAGTTCCCTGATTTCGAACAAGCCGTAGAATGCTCCGAAAGTGAAGAGAATGGAGTCTACGAGCTGGCTGGTCATTGTCGAGCCGTTATTCTTTATCCACAGAATCTTGGTGTGTTTACCAATCCAGTCGAAGGTGTATGTGTCAAGGGTGTTGCTGATCAGATATGCGCCAAGGCTGGCGATGCAGATTCTCGGCGAGAGTGAGAATAGCTCATGCATTGCTGGCGAAGCGAAGTCATTCTCGTTCGGGATGAAACGAAGCGCTATCTGCATCAGAATGGTGAAGCAGATGAGGGCGAAGAAGCCCATACGTACTCCGCGGCGGCTCTCTTTGCCTCCGAAAAGCTCACTCATTATATCCGTGCACAGAAATGTCGATCCGTACAGCACGTTTCCAAGAGTGACGGGGAGGGAGAATATGTCCACGCACTTGATTACCTCGATGTTGGCGACAACCGTAGCAAATCCCAGCCACACGAATAATCCGGCTTTGCCGTAGAGGCGGAAACTCAGGATTACCAGCAGAAAACTGACGGCGGCGGTTATAAAGAACAATAACTCGTTACTCATTTCACTGGAAAGCGTTTATTTGGTGGTGTACAGCCACTCTGAGAGAATAGCCAAGGCCTCCGCTTTCATCTCCTCAGGAAGAGTGTTGATGTTAGAGCTGTGGCTTCCTCCCGGTTTGATGAAAATGTGAACGTTGCTGCCGTGATTGTCTCCGGCGCGAACTGCTGACCAAGGGTCAAATTCTCCGTAAACGAAGAGAATGCGGCAGTCGGTCTTCTTGATGAACTTGTCGAGACGGCGGCTGAGTTTCTTTTTGAAGCGAACGTTCTTGACCTCCTTAGGGAGCCAGATTTTCTTAAGATAATGCTTGGCGCTCTTGATTGTCAGGTACCCTTTGAACGGCTTGATGTCGTAGCCGTAGTAACCCAGTTCTTTGGCTGCCATTACGAAGAATGGAGTGGTAGGGCTCTCTTCTTCCCAATAATCAGGAGAACTGATGCCTGTGAAGTATCTGAACAGTTCCTCGTCAGAGATGTTTGTGTCAGGGATTCTGTCAGGATTGTATCCTCTCTGCCAGAATGTGAAAGAGAATTCCAATACGGTATAGTCGTACGCCTCGTCGAGGGAGATGCGATACTTGTAGCCTCTTGATTCTACGAGGTCCTTGAACATAGGCATGAGACGGTCTCTTCTCTTCAGGAATTCTGTCTGGATGTCGAGAATTTTCTGTCTTGCCTCAGGAGTGCCCGCAAAATTGGCGATGAACGGTTCGTGACGGCCGTCCTCTACGCCTCTGCAGAACGGACCTACGTAAGGGACGCTGATGTCCACGTCGTCAGGGAAGAAGCTGCGGTAAATCACGGTATTCTGACCTCCTTTGCTGCTTCCGGTAGGGATCCACTTCTTAGGAAATATGGTTTTTAACTCAGTTACAATGCGGTGAAGGTCATTGGCCTCATTCTCCGCTGTGAGGTATTTCCAATTTTTGCCTTCAGGAGTTGATTCAAGGAAATAACGGTGCTCCACCACCACGTTGTTGAGGTTGAAAAGACGTGATACCTCCGAGCGGTTGCGG
>JAFSTD010000062.1 GCA_017450655.1 Bacteroidales bacterium
CATCCTTTCTTCTCGAAATACTTAGAATACATACGGAAAAGGTCGCCGGCAAAAATAGCAGCTTCGTCGCCGCCTGTACCGCCGCGAATCTCGAGAATAGCGTTTTTGCTGTCCTGAGGATCGGCCGGAATAAGGAGAATCTTGATGTTCTCTTCCATAGCGGGAATCTTCTCCTCAAGTTCAACCAATTCTTCCTTGGCCATCTCGCGAAGGTCTTCATCCTTCTCGGTCGAGAGAATCTCCTTGGCAGTATTGTACTCGTCCACCATACGGCGGTATTGGTCACCGGCCGCAATGATAGGCTCCAGCTCTTTGTAATCCTTGTTGAGCTGGACAAACTTCTTCATGTCAGCGATAACTTCCGGATCGGCGAGTTGCTCTGACAGTGAATTGAACTTGTCTTTTAAGTCCTGGAGTTTGGATAGGAGGGTATTTTCTGCCATAATTGTCTGATTTCGGGCGGCAAAGTTAGCAAATATTGAGCAAATATTCAACTGCAGCTTGAGCGCATGCGCAGCCGAATACTGCAGGAAGATAGGAGATGGTCCCCACCTGCGATTTCTTGTTCTGCTCCTCAACCTGAATGATTGAATCCCTGTCCGGCAGTTCTTCGGAGAATACTACCTTGAACCCCTTCTGAATCCCCATCTTGCGGAGTTTCTTGCGGACGATGTATGCGAGGGGACAGTTGTAGGACTTGGACAGGTCGGTGATGCGAACCTTGGTGGCGTCGTATTTCCCTCCGGCGCCCATCGAACTCACCAGCGGAATCCCGCTGTCCATACAATATTTAATCAGGTTCAGCTTCGGGGAGAGGGTGTCGATGGCATCCACCAGGAAGTCTATTTTGTACTGACCGAGAATGCCGGCAATATTCTCTTCGGTAAGAAATTCTCTGATAACCACAAGGTTAAGCTTAGGATTGATGTCGAGAAGCCGGGCTTTCATCACTTCGGTTTTAGGCCGGCCCACAGTAGAATCAAGGGCAAGAAGCTGACGGTTCTTGTTGGTCTCGCCCACGGTGTCGCTGTCGAGAATGAGAATGTTCCCGACTCCCGCGCGGGCTATCATTTCGGCCGCGAAACCTCCTACGCCGCCCAGGCCGATTACAGCCACGCTGGCCGCAGCGAGTTTCCCGATACCTTCTTCACCGACAAGCAGTCCGGTGCGTTCCTGCCAATTCTCCATTATCTGTACAATTCTTTAGCTTTCTGCCAGTACTCTTCCATCTCGTCGAGCGACATGGTTTTGAGGTCCTTGCCGTCTTCCTTAGACTTGGTCTCAAGGTAGGTGAACCTGTTCTTGAACTTGAGGCAAGTCGATTCCAGAGCCGTATCGGGGTTGAGGTCGTACAGGCGGGAAGCGTTTACGATGGAGAAGAGCAAGTCTCCCAGTTCTTTCTGCGCATTCTCCTTAGCCTCGGGAGTTTTCTCCATGTTTACAAGCTCCTCGCGGAACTCGCCGATCTCTTCATCTACCTTGCTCCAGACATCTTCCTTTATATTCCAGTCGAACCCGACAGCGCGGGCTTTGTCCTGCATTCTGTACGCCTTGATCAGAGGAGGGAGGGAACCCGGTACACCGCTCAGAACGGTCTTGTTGCCGTCTTTCTCGGTGCGCTTGATCTGCTCCCAGTTCTTCAAAACCTCGGCGGCATCTTTGGCTGCAACGTCTCCGAATACGTGAGGGTGACGGTAAATCAGCTTGTCGCAGAGTTTGTTGCAGACATCCGCTATATCGAACTTGCCCATTTCGGAACCTATTCTCGCGTAGAATACGATGTGCAGAAGCACGTCTCCCAGCTCCTTGCAGAGATTCTCCATATCGTTCGCCATAATGGCGTCAGAGAGCTCGTAAACCTCTTCTATGGTATTCGGACGCAATGATTCTATAGTTTGTTCTCTGTCCCACGGGCACTTAACCCTAATCTCATCCATAACGTCGAGCAGACGCTCGAAAGCTTGCAGTTGTTCAGTTCTGTCCATAGCGTTTATTTTGTTGCAAAAGTATTAAAACATTTCATAAATTTGCGGCTAAATTTACTAAAAGACAATATGCAAAATATCAAGTTTATCAGCGCTGACGAAGCCGTTAAATTCGTAAAAAGTGGTGACCATATCCACTTCAGCTCAGTAGCGAGCGCACCTCAGGTGCTTATTCAGGCTCTTTGCCGTCGCGGCGATGCCGGAGAATTGAAAGATGTTAAAATCCATCACCTTCACACAGAAGGTCCGGCTCCTTACACTGACGCTAAGTACGAAGGCATTTTCTTCCACCAGGCATTCTTCGTAGGTGGAAACGTTCGTAAGAATGTACAGGCCGGCTACGCAGACTATATTCCTATCTTCCTGAGCGAAACACAGAAACTCTATCGCAGCGGAGTACTTCCTTGCGACGTCGCAATGATCCAGGTTTGCCCTCCTGACAAGCACGGATTCGTATCTCTGGGTACATCAGTCGATGCTACGCTTGCAGCAATTGAATGTGCAAAGACAGTCATAGCAGTGGTTAACAAGCACGTTCCACGCAGCTGGGGCGAGGCTATCATTCCTCTGAGCAAGATTGATTATTTCGTAGAAGACAATACTCCTCTCGAGCCTGCAACTTTCACCGAGCCTAACGAGATTGAGACCGCCATCGGTATCAACTGCGCAAACCTCATCGAGGACGGCGCTACCCTCCAGATGGGTATCGGAGCTATTCCTAACGCAGTTCTCGCGCAGCTGGGCAACCACAAGAACCTCGGTATCCACACCGAGATGTTCGCAGACGGTGTGCTTCCTCTTGTAGAGAAGGGTGTTATCAACGGCGCTGCCAAGAAGATAGACAAAGGTAAAATGGTATCTACATTCCTGATGGGAAGCCAGACTGTATACGACTTCATCGACGACAACCCTATGGTTGCAATGATGGACGTAGGATATACCAATGACCCATACGTTATTTCGCAGAACCCTAAGGTTACCGCCATCAACAGTGCGCTGCAAGTTGACCTTACCGGTCAAGTCTGCGCAGACTCACTTGGAACCAAGTTCTACAGCGGAGTAGGCGGTCAGATTGACTTCACTTACGGAGCATCACTCAGCGAAGGAGGAAAGGCCATCATCGCCATGCCTTCAGTTACCAACAAAGGCATCAGCAAAATCGCTCCGGTTCTTACCGAGGGCGCAGGTGTCGTCACTACACGTAACCACATCCACTGGCTGGTAACTGAATTCGGTGCAGTTGACCTGTATGGCAAGAGCTTGCAGGAGAGAGCCAAGGCAATCATCAGCGTGGCTCACCCTGACCACCGTGAGGCTCTTGACCGCGCTGCTTTCGAGCGCTTCGGTCCTCACTACCATTTTGTAGGATAATTCCCTTAATCACTATAACGAAAATGGCCGGACTTTATCAGCCCGGCCATTCTTTTATCTCATTGTCCG
>JAFSTD010000063.1 GCA_017450655.1 Bacteroidales bacterium
CTGAGTTCCTCTTTTTCGACCAGTTTCTCAAGCACGTCGGCATCGACGCGGGAGAATACGGAATTCTCTATTTTTTGCTCCAGAAGGCCTACAAAGTGAGAATCGAGAGGACAGTCCATAATCAGAACGTCATAGCCTTTATTCTTGGCCGCCTCTATGTACTGATACTGGCTTACCGGGTCAGAAGCGTACAGATAGACCACTTTCTTATCCTTGTTGGTCTGGTTGGCTTCGATGGCTTTACGGTAATCAGGATAACTGAAGTATTGTCCGTCGGTATTCTTGAACAGTGAGAAACTCATGGCTTTCTCGCAGAATTTCTCATCCGTAAGCATACCGTATTCTATGAAGATCTTCAGGTTGTCCCACTTGTTGCGGAACTCTTCCTGAGAATTCTTTGAAATCTCCTCCAGTTTGTCAGCCACCTTCTTGGAAATATAGGTACTGATCTTCTTCACGTTGGCGTCGCTCTGCAGATAACTTCTTGAAACGTTCAGAGGAATATCCGGAGAATCGATTACGCCGTGAAGCAGGGTCATATACTCAGGAACGATATTCTCTACAGAGTCTGTAACGTACATCTGGTTGCAGAACAACTGAATCTTGTGCCTGCTGAGCTCGATTTTATCCTTAATCTTAGGGAAATAGAGAATACCTGTCAGATTGAAAGGATAATCCACGTTCAGGTGAATGTGGAACAGCGGATCGTCTGCCATAGGGTAGAGCTCCCTGTAGAACTTCAGGTAGTCCTCCTCTGTGAGGTCGGTAGGTTTCTTGGTCCAGATAGGCTCACAGTTGTTTATGACGTGGTCTTTTTCGGTATCGACGTATTTGCCGTCTTTCCACTCTTTCTCCTTGCCGAATACGATAGGAACAGGCATGAACTTGCAGTATTTGCCGAGAAGCGACTCTATCTTGTAGCTGTCGGCATATTCTGCGCTCTCATCATCCAGGTAGAGGGTGATTGTGGTGCCTCGAGCAGTTCTCTTGCCCTCTGACATCTTGTACTCGGGATTTCCGTCGCACTCCCATTTGACTGCCGTAGCGCCTTCCTGCCATGACAGAGAGTCGATAACCACTTTCTTGGATACCATAAATGCAGAATAGAATCCGAGACCAAAGTGGCCTATAATATTGTTTATCTGGTCTTTGTATTTTTCAAGGAATTCTCCGGCAGAACTGAAGGCAATCTGGTTGATATATTTGTCCACCTCCTCGGCAGTCATACCGATACCGTTGTCGGAGACTGTTATGGTTTTTGCCTTGTCATCCACTGCGACGTTGATGTTCAGGTCGCCCAGCTCACCTTTCAAATCTCCCGAGAGTGCAAGGGCCTTGACCTTCTGAGTGGCATCCACCGCATTTGCGACCAATTCTCTTACGAAAATGTCATGGTCTGAATAGAGGAAAGTTTTAATGACGGGGAATATGTTCTCGGTGGTAACTCCGATTTTCCCCTTTGTAGTTTTTTTCTGTGCCATATTATTGATTTTTTATTGTTTTCAAGCAATACGGCAATACTATGGCAAAAAGCTTACCATAGCCGAAAAACTGACATTTTGGCAATATTATTTCTTGCCCCAGCGTTTTTCCTGTCTCGCCTTTATCTCTTCTTCCTTTTTATTATCGCCCGGATTGTAGAATCTGGTGCCTTGAAGAGAATCGGGAAGAAACTGCTGCACGACGAAATTGCCCTCGTAATCGTGGGCATACTTATAATCTTTGGCGTAGCCAAGATCCTTCATCAACTGGGTAGGGGCATTTCGGAGATGGAGAGGCACTGCAGGAGCCTCGGAAGTGCTGTTAACCAGCGAAAGGGCGCTGTCAATGGCCATTATTGCAGAATTGCTTTTAGGGCTTGTGGCAAGGTAGATACAGGTCTCGGCCAGTATGATACGGGCCTCAGGCATACCGACTCTGTGAACAGCCTCGAAGCAGGACTGGGCAAGGAGCAACGCATTCGGGTTGGCAAGCCCGACGTCCTCGGAAGCGAGAATCAGCATTCTGCGGGCAATGAAAAGGGGATCCTCTCCGCCTGCCAACATTCTGGCCATCCAATAGATAGCTCCGTCAGGGTCGCTGCCGCGCATACTCTTGATGAATGCTGAAATAATGTCATAGTGCTGCTCTCCGTTCTTGTCGTAAAGGGCGATATTCTCCTGGAGAACGTCAGTGACATATTTGTTGTTGAGTACGATTGGTTTCCCTTTCGGGGCGGCATTGACTGCTATCTCAATGATATTGAGTAGCTTACGAGCATCCCCACCGCTAAAGCGGAACAGGGCCTCAGTCTCCTTGAGCTCTATATTCTTCTCTTTCAGGACTTTATCTTGATGCAAGGCCCTTTCAGTGAGAACTTCCAAGTCTTTGATTTCAAGCGCTTTGAGCACATAGACCTGGCAGCGGGAGAGGAGAGGGGATATCACTTCGAAGGAAGGATTCTCTGTAGTGGCTCCGATAAGGATTACGGTACCATTCTCTACGGCCCCCAGAAGGGCATCCTGCTGCGAGTTGCTGAAGCGGTGGATCTCGTCTATAAAAAGAATAGGGGCTCCGTTCACGGCAAACATTCTGGCTGCTTTCGCCTTTTCGAATACGTCCCGCACGTCTTTCACGCCGCTGCTGACGGCCGACAGTGTGAAGAATTCTCTTTTGAGAGAGTTTGCGATGATTCGGGCGAGGGTAGTCTTGCCGACTCCGGGAGGACCCCATAATATAAATGAGGAAACATTCTCTGTCTCAATCATCGTACGGAGTACCTTTCCTTTGCCGACCAGATGTTCCTGGCCAACGTATTCGTCAAGGGTCCTGGGCCTTAAACGCTCCGCAAGAGGAGAGACACTGAGAATGTTTTCCTCATCCATTTTCTGTTATCTTTCAAATACGTCGATTGTGAAACCGAGTTTAACTACTGTATTTACAGGTTTTACAGGATAGTGGTCAGGACCGAAACCTGTTATGAAGCCGTCCACACCGCCGAAAATGTTCAATCCGCCGAGGTGGAAGTTGGCTGCAGCTCCGAAAGCGCCGCCGTTGCTAGTACTTGCAGCTGTAAGAGCAAGGCTGATCTGGTCGATAGGAGTGACTGTCACTCCGAAGCGAACGTCTCTGTAAGGGATTGCTCCAAGGCCGAAAGATCCGTGAAGACCAACTGTAAGTCTCTCATAGAAAGGCATTTTGTATTTAACACCGAGATCAAAGGTAGCGCCCACGCCTTCAAAAGAGCTTTTTGTATTCGTCTGAAAGTCTACGAGGGAAGCGATAACTTCTTCTGCAGGTGGGTCGTCGACAAGGGAAACAGCTGTTTCGTTGTGATTGGCTGTTGCCACTATGGAATTCTTCCAGAAAATGCCACCCAGGTCAGTTACCGCAGCCGATGCGCTCAGACCCTCGACAGGGGTGTCCCATACAACACCAAGGTCGATTGCGGCTCCAAAGCCTTGAAGACCGTATTTTTTGGTCTCTCTGAGGATCTTCTGAGGGTCGTATTCCACCATTGAAGCAGTGATTGAAGCATTGGCAGATCCTGAGACTACAAAACCTTCATCGTTCGGCCTGATGGTGATGTCAGAGTTGCTGAATGAAGCATTGGCAGCGCCAAGAAGGAGTTTAACGGTAGCTCCGACCTTGATGTCAGGGGTAATGCGTGTAGAGTATCCTACACCGACTTCGAAGTATTCTCTGGCTTTGACGTTGGTCCACGGAACAGTCATACTATTGGCATTGGCCATGTTTTCGCCGTCGTTCTGGATGTCTTTGATCAAAGTGAAGAGCTCCTTAGGGGCAGTGACCATATTGCGGCTCCTGATTCTGGTATCAAACGTCAGAAAACCGTGTCTCGTCTTGAAACCGAGGGTAAGGAGTGAAAGATCAAGGCTTGCGAAAGCATTGACTTGTGCAGGCAGCCCAGACAGGAATTCCTGTTTTGTTACAAGGTCATCAGTGAAAGGGACTGTCTGTCCGCCTTTGTTGAAAAGGAAATTTTCAACGCCTACGTTTGTAGAAGTTCCTAATGTTATATCGTTGAGAACGAAACCGACCACAGTTTTGGTATCATCGTTTCCAACTCCAAGTGCAGGATTCAGTCTGTACCCGTAAACATAGTTGTCAAGAAAATAACCTGTCTGGAAAGACTGAGCATTTACATTGTTGCTAAAAAGGCAGAAAACAGCCGTAACTGCAACAATAGGGATAAGTTTAAAAAGTCTATTTAACATAATATATATTGTGTAAAATTTATTTATATTGGTTTTGTGTGACAAATTTAATAAATTTGTCTATATGAAAAAGTGTTTCCTTTCGTATACTTTTTTAATATTATTCTGCTTTACCCTAAGCGCTCAGAAAACTCCTGTAAAAGAGTTGTTTATCCCTGTCTGCGATGCCATTACCGATTACTTTGGCGACAGATTCGTAGCCAAGGATACTCTCCGTGTCCAGAACGTATATATAAATAAAGGCGGCGGCGCCGAGATACAGTTCTCAAACTACCTGTGCGACGCTCCTTTGAGGAAAAATGACGTCAAGGCAATCTATGACATCGTCAAGGCTAATATGCCTGAAGAATACGCCAGGTACCGCACAAATTTCAAAATATACTCCAACGAGTCGCTTCTGGACGAATTGCCGTCCGGAGCACTCCCTGTAGATTATGCTCTTGCAAGCGATCCTCCGCTGGCAAGATCTACCGCGAATGCCGTCGGAAAGAATGCTTTCGAGCCTTCCAAGATCCCATTAGTTACCAGAACAACTTCTTTAAATAAGCCTTCTAAGGGCTTAAACGGCAGACATATAGCATTGTGGCAAAGTCACGGCTATTACTATGCTCCGAGCGTAGACAAATGGATATGGCAACGCCCTCAGCTGTTCGGTACCGTGGAAGATCTCTACACCCAGAGTTACGTACTTCCGTTCCTGGTTCCGATGTTGGAAAATGCCGGAGCTAATGTGCTGCTGCCCCGTGAGCGCGACGTACAGACAAACGAGCTCATCGTGGACAATGACGACTTGAGCGAGTCCGGTGCCCTCTACGTCGAGAAAAACGGCAAAAACAAGTGGTCTAAGGGCTCTGAGAGGGGTTTTGCCCCCTATTCTACCCTGGTCCACGGTCAGGATCCTTTCACTTTCGGTACCTACAGGATAGCCAGGTGCGTTACCGGCAAAGAAGAGCCTTCGGTGATTTATTGGAATGCCGCCGTCCCGGAATCCGGAGAATATGCAGTCTATGTCAGCTACGGCAAAGTGGACAATGCCACTACCGCCGCCGAGTACCTGATCAACCATACAGGCGGCGCATCCACATTCTCCGTCAATCAGACCATGGGTGCCGGTACCTGGGTCTATCTGGGTACTTTCGGATTTGATAAAGATGCGCAAAGTCAAGGAGTTTATCTTACTAACTCAAGTAATAGTTCAGGTAAAAACGTCTCGGCCGACGCAGTGAAATTCGGTGGCGGACAAGGCGTCGTGGCCCGTGGAAATAACAATGTCACTTCGGGCGCACCTAAGTTTACTGAGGGTGCCACCTACTGGCTTCACTCTGCGGGATTCGAGGAAGATGTGTATAATGAATCCAAGAGCAAGGATGATTACCGCAACGACTATATGAGCCGCGGACTGTGGGTGAATTCCCTTGCCGGCGGTTCGTCCAGGCTCCCTAAAGAGAAAGGTCTGGGCATCCCGGTGGATCTCGCTTTCGCCCTTCACTCAGATGCCGGCATTACCAAGCAGGATTCAATAATCGGCACTCTGAGTATCTACAGAAGGCTTTCCGACGGTTCGAGAAGTTACAGTTACGGTGGCCCTCGCCTGACGGCCAGAGAATATGCGGACCTTGTACAGACTCAGATTGTGAGTGACGTCCGTACCAAATATCAGATGAACTGGACCCGAAGAGAATTGTGGGACAGATCCTATCTTGAGGCGCGGCTTCCGGAAGTTCCGACCGCAATGATCGAGCTGCTCTCCCACCAGAACTTTTCGGATATGGTAATGGGCCTCGATCCTGAGTTCCGCTTCGACGTATCGAGGGCAATTTATAAAGGAATCCTTAAGTATATTTCTTATTTAAATAATAGATCTTATGTAGTTCAACCATTGCCAGTTAAGGATTTTGAAATCGATGCAGATTTCGCCTATACCAATATGGTGACCCTTACATGGCAGCCTACCATGGACAGCTTGGACAAAACCGCTGTGCCTGAGGGATATATAGTATATACAAGGGTGCTGGATTCCGATAAGGTTGGACAGGAAGATATGCAGCCCGGATACGGCCATTACGGCTTTGATGAAGGGGTTAAAGTGCTGAGCAACAGCTATTATAAGAAAATCGAGCCTGGAAAGATCTACAGTTTTAAGGTTACGGCGGTCAACAGCGGTGGCGAAAGCTTCCCGAGCGAAGTTCTTTCGGTCGGTATGATAGCCCCGTCTCTCTCCTCTGATTCATCTAAAATAGAACTTAAGAATAATAAGCCTACTATCCTAATTGTCAATAATTATAATAGGTTGTCGGGACCTGCTTATTTTGGTCTCAAGGATACCACGATGGCAGGGTTCGCATACCACTTGGACAGCGGTTCTCCATACCAAAGGGACATTAACTATATAGGCCCTATGATGGAATTCAGGCGCGATGAAGAGTATCTGAGTGATGAAAAGCCCGGTTTCGGTGCGTCTGAGACCACTTTTGCAAATACGGTGATAGCCGGCAACACCTTCGATTTCCCTCTGATTCACGGTGCGGCAATAATGGAATCCGGATATAATTTTGTGTCACGCAGCGCTTCAAGTATAAGTGGTCAAAATATTGATACTAAGAAATATCCAATACTTGATTTAATATGCGGAAAACAGGTTAGAACCCCTAAGGGACCGCAGCGGATCGAGTATCAGGTATTCCCGGATTACCTAATTAATGCGCTTACAACCTACTCAGAATCAGGAGGTAACATTCTCGTTTCAGGCTCCTATGTGGGCACTGACTCCAACGAGAATATATACGATTTTACTTCAATCTATGATTTAGGTAAGGTATCTAAAGAACAAGAAAAAGAACGAGATTTCTGCGAAAAGATTCTCAAGTTCAAATGGGTTTCAAACAAGACCGGAATCGACGGGATCCTCACTCCGGTCAATTCTCTCGGCAAACGACTGCCTGCACTCGACTTCCACACTACCCCTAATTCAATACGGTACTGTGTGGAATCTCCTGATGCCATCAAGCCGGTCGGACTCCAGGCTCATGCCTTCCTCAGATACAATGACGGCAAAAGCAACGCCGGAATCTACTTCAAATCCAATAAATACAAAGCCGTTACGCTGGGATTCCCTATTGAAACCCTCAAAACCCAACAACAGATAAATTCTCTGTTTTCATCTATATTGTCATTCTTGACAGAATAATTTTTTATTTATAAATTTGTTAGTCCCCCGAAAAATATCGGACAATTATTATCAAACAACATAAAACCACTACTATGAAAGATTTGCAAATGTACATCAACGGCAAGTTCACAACCGGCCGTTCAGGAAAATGGATTGACGTGCTTAATCCTTCTACCGAGGAAGTTATCTCACGTCAACCAGATGGAACCATCGAAGATGTCAACGAAGCGTTGGACGCTGCGAACGCTGCATTCAAGGCTTGGGCTGACACTCCTGTCATCCAACGCGCGGCATATCTGAACAAGATTGCCAACGGCATTCGTGCCCGCAGACTCGACTTCATCGACATTATCATGAAGGAACAGGGTAAAACCCGCAACTGGGCTACCATCGAGGTAGACGTTACAGCCGATTATTTCGACTATATGGCAAGCTTCGCACGCCATATCGAGGGTGAAATCATCCAGAGCGACAATCCTGGCGAGTCAATCTTCCTCTCAAAACAACCTATCGGCGTAGTTGCAGGTATTCTTCCTTGGAACTTCCCATTCTTCCTGATTGCGCGCAAGGCAGGCGCTGCTTTGATCGCAGGTTGTACAATAGTTATCAAACCTTCACAGCTTACTCCTGAAAACTGTACGGAATTCGCTAAAGTTGTTGATGCAGTAGGTCTTCCTAAGGGTGTCATCAACATCGTAACAGGTAAAGGAAGCGTTATCGGCAATGAAATGGCCGGCAGCCCTAAGATCGGCATCGTAAGCGTTACAGGCTCAGTAGGCGCAGGCCAGAGCATTACGGCAGCCGCTTCAAAGAACATTACCAAAGTCAGCCTTGAGCTGGGTGGTAAAGCTCCTGTTATCGTATGCCCTGACGCAGACCTCGAGCTTGCA
>JAFSTD010000064.1 GCA_017450655.1 Bacteroidales bacterium
AGGCTGGCCCTCAACTGTAATGGAATAAAACAATGTTATGAAAAAGGCGCCTTGCGAGGCGCCTTTTTTGTTATTATGATTAAAAAAAAGTATTGACAAAAGAAATAAAATCCTAACTTTATAGGAAATATTACTAATAACCTATAAAACTGTACAGATATGAGTTACAAAATTGAGCAAATTGAAGGTATCGGAGCTGCTTATGCAGAGAAACTGGCAGCTGCAGGTATCAAAACCACAGACGATCTTCTTGCAAAATGCGCTTGCAAAAAAGGCCGTGATGACGTTGCAGAGAAGACAGGTATTTCAGCTAAACTTATTCTGAAATGGACCAATCACGCAGATTTGTTCCGTGTTAACGGAGTTGCAGGTCAGTTCGCAGAATTGCTTGAAGCAGCCGGCGTCGACACAATCAAAGAGTTCCGTCACAGAGTTGCCGCAAATCTTCAGCCTAAGCTCGTTGAAGTGAACAATGTCAAGAATCTTTGCAACAGAGTTCCATCAGTTACAGAGCTTGAGAAGATGATTGCACAGGCTAAAGAACTTGAGCCTAAGGTAACTTACTAATCAAATGCTCAAGACGAGAAAGGGTGGTGCTCAGGCATCACCCTTTTTTATTCTCCGAGCATTTCGCGCAGGGTACGGTAAACCCGCTGAACCGGAAGCCCCATAATGTTGTAGAAGGAACCGTCGATGTTAGTGATGGCCACATGGCCGATCCACTCTTGAATGCCGTAAGCGCCGGCTTTGTCAAACGGCTTGTATTTCTCTATGTAATAATTGATCTCTTCCGGTGAAAGAGGTCCGAAAGTGACGTCTGAGGAGGCTGTAAATGATCTTGAGTCGGAATTTGTCCTGATGCAGACTCCGGTAAGAACCTTGTGTGTATGATCTGACAGCCTGCGGAGGATGGAAAATGCTTCTTTTGCATCCTTGGGCTTACCTATAATCTCCATAACGCCGTTTTCATTCTCGAGGAAGACCAGCGTGTCGGCAGTTATCAGCACTTCGTTGCCCTCGAGTTTCCGGTGAAAAGAATCAGATTTATGGCGGGCAAGGAATTCGGGAACTTTATTCCACGGCAAATCGTCAGAATAAGCCTCACTTTCGTCTTTTGAAGGCTCTACGGTAAATTGTATGTCCAGACCGGAAAGAAGCTCTTTACGGCGGGGAGATGCGCTTGCAAGGGTTATTTTATATTTCTCAAACATTCTTGCCTGTCTTGTCAGCAAAAGCGGCTAAATGATCGGGGTAAAGACATGCCCAAGAGCCGTGTGGATCGAATTTCCACTTGCCCTGAGCCCTGAGAGTCCTTTCAATCAGATCTCTTACAAAGCGTTTTCCTCCCGGTTCTTCAGAAACTATGTCGGATGCTTGTTTCACCTCTTCAACTGCATCTGCCGGGCAAATGCCGAGTCCTGCCGCTTTAAGAGCAGGGATATCCGGAACGTCATCTCCCGCAAAGGCCACCTGGTCAAGAGTGAGATTGTTCCTCTTGCAGAAATGCTCCAGATCTACAATTTTGTTGCGGGACAGCATATAAATATTCTCAGTCTCTACACCGAGCATCTTGAAGCGGTTGAGAATGCTTTCGGAACAGCCTCCGGTGATGATGCCAACCGGAAAACCGTTCATCCAGGCCATCCTTACGGCAAAAGAATCCTTTGCATTGAAGGTTCTCAGTAAATCTCCGTCAGGCATAGCCAGCACGCTTCCGTCTGTGAATATCCCGTCCACGTCAAATGCAAATGCCTTTATATCCTTTAACTCTGTCATTTCTAAATCGCTTTTCAATGCAAAGATAAGGTAAAAATGATTAATTTTGCAGATTGACTGAAACCTATTAAAGTTTAAATAGATAGAGAATATGACCGAATTGGCAGCTAAGTACAATCCTGCTTCCGTAGAAGATAAGTGGTATCAGTATTGGTTGGACAACAAATTCTTCCATTCTGAGCCGGACAACAGAACTCCTTATACCATAGTTATCCCTCCTCCAAATGTTACCGGAGTGTTGCATATGGGGCATATGATGAACAATACTCTCCAGGACGTATTAATCCGCAGGGCGAGAATGATGGGGTACAAGGCTCTTTGGGTTCCCGGCACTGACCACGCTTCAATTGCTACCGAGGCCAAGGTTGTGAACAAGCTTGCCGCTCAGGGTATCAAGAAACGCGATCTTACCAGAGAACAGTTCCTGAAATATGCCTGGGAGTGGAAAGAGGAGCACGGCGGCATCATTCTCGATCAGTTGAAGAAACTCGGATCTTCCTGCGACTGGGACCGTACCGCTTTCACGATGGATGAATCCCGCAGCGAGTCGGTTATGAAGGTGTTCGTTGACCTGTATGACAAAGGTCTTATCTACAGAGGCTTGCGTATGGTCAACTGGGACCCTAAAGCGCAGACCGTCCTTTCTACCGAAGAGGTGGTTTACCGTGAGGAGAAGTCAATACTCTTCTATCTGAAATATTATCTTGCAGACGCCGATACGAATCCGGTGAAAACATCTGGTAAAGAAGGAGAGGTAGTCCACAAAGACGCCAAAGGCTATTATGCAGTGGTGGCTACCACCCGTCCCGAGACCATTATGGGTGATACGGCGATGTGTATCAACCCTAAAGACCCTAAGAATGAGTGGCTGAGAGGCCACAAGGTCATTGTGCCTCTCGTAGGAAGGGCAGTGCCCGTTATAGAAGACAGGTACGTTGACGTTGAGTTCGGTACCGGGTGCTTAAAGGTTACCCCGGCTCACGACGTTAACGACTACAACCTTGGCAAACTCCATAACCTTGAAACAATCGACATCTTCAATCCTGACGGTACGCTGTCTGAGGCGGCAGGCCTTTACGTAGGTCTTGACAGAATGGTGGTCCGCAAGCAGATTACAAGGGATCTGGAAGAGGCAGGTCTGATGGAGAAAGTGGAAGATTACGACAATAAGGTTGGCTATTCCGAGAGAAATCCGGATACTGCAGTCGAGCCTCGTCTCTGCAAGCAGTGGTTCCTGTCAATGAAGCATTTTGCTGACATCGCGCTGCCTCCTGTCCTGAACGGCCAGATTGTATTTCACCCTCAGAAATACGTTACAACATACAGAAACTGGCTGGAGAATATCCAAGACTGGTGTATCAGCCGCCAGCTATGGTGGGGACACCGCATCCCTGCTTATTTCTTGCCTGTGGCAGAAGGAGAAGAGGAGAAGTACGTTGTAGCGCTCTCCGTTGAAGATGCACTGGAGAAGGCTCACAGGATAAAAGGTTTTGAGAACGTTACTGCTGATCAGCTGACAAGAGATGAGGATGCTCTGGACACTTGGTTCTCAAGCTGGCTGTGGCCTATAAGCGTTTTTGACGGAATCAATAAGCCGGGCAACAGTGAGATCAAATACTATTATCCTACAAATGACCTCGTTACAGGACCGGACATTATATTCTTCTGGGTAGCGAGAATGATTATGGCGGGAGAGGAGTATATGAAAGACGTGCCTTTCCGCAACGTTTATTTCACGGGAATAGTGAGAGACAAGCTGGGCCGCAAGATGAGCAAGCAGCTTGGCAATTCTCCAGACCCTCTGAAACTGATAGCGGATTACGGAGCAGACGGAGTCAGAGTCGGCATTATGCTCTGCACCTCTGCCGGCAACGACATTCTCTTTGATGAAAGTCAGGTCGAACAGGGGCGTAATTTCTGCAACAAGATATGGAATGCATTCCGACTGGTCAAAGGTTGGACCGTTGATCAGAAGGCTCAGAATGACGCTGCTGCAATTGCTGTAAAGTGGTTCGACGACAAGCTGAACCAGGCTGTCGCAACGGTTGACGACCATTTCTCTAAGTTCCGTATCAACGACGCTCTTATGACCGTCTACAAACTGTTCTGGGACGATTTCTGCTCTTGGTATCTCGAGCTTGTAAAGCCTGCTTTCGGCGAGTCTATAGACAGAAAAACCTACGATGCCACCATATCATTCTTCGACAAACTGCTTAAAATGCTCCATCCTTATATGCCTTTCATCACTGAGGAGCTTTGGCAGAATCTTGAGGAGAGAAAAGGAAATGTAACACTTATGTTACAAAAGATACCTAAGGCCGAAAACTTCTCCGAAAAGACAATTGAGGACTTCAATAAGGCTACCGGGGCAGTCGTAGAAATCCGCGCTATAAGGCAGTCTAAGGGCATTTCACCTAAGAACTCGCTCTCGCTCTTGATCAAAGGTGATTTCTCCGAAGAGATGATGCCTGTAATTATCAAGATGGCCAACGTGGACAAGATTGAGACTGTGAAGAGTTTTGCTCCTGACGCTAAAGGGCAGACGTTCATGGTGGGTACTACGGAATTTTTCGTACCTCTGGAGGGTATGATTGACGTGGATGCCGAAAGAAAAACTATTGAGGCTGAAATCCAGCGTTACGAGGGCTTCCTGAGGGGCGTGAATGCCAAGCTCAACAATGAGAAGTTCGTGGCGAATGCGCCGGCGGCCGTGGTTGAGATGGAGAAGAAGAAACTTTCCGACGCTACGGTCAAGATAAACAACCTGAAAGAAAGATTATCCAAATTATAGTCGTTATGAATACTTATTTACTTTTTGGCACAATCGGCTGGACTGAGATTCTGGTCATTCTCCTAGTTGTTTTGCTTCTTTTCGGAGGCAAAAAGATACCCGAGCTTATGCGCGGTCTCGGCAAAGGTGTGAAAGAGTTTAAGCACGGAATGAAAGAGGCTGAAAAAGACCTCGACGATCTTAAGAAAGAGATTAATTCTGACACAGAAGAAGAAAAGAAACCTGAAGAAAAATAGTCGCGAGAGATGTCGGATGACAAGACTATGTCTTTTTGGGACCATTTAGACGAACTTCGAACCGTACTGATTCGAAGCTTTGTCGTTTTGGTCGTATTGATGATAGTGGCTTTTTGCTTAAAGGTACCGGTTTTCAATGCAATTTTCGCCCCGCTGTCATCCGATTTCATTTTGTTCAGACTGTTCAATTCTCTGCTGGAAACTCTCCATCTGGCGCAGTCCGCTCCGTTCGATATCCAGATAATGAACATCGATATCGCGGCGCAATTCTTCACCCATCTGAGAGTTTCCCTGTACGTAGCCCTGATTGTGGCTATGCCTTACATTATTTATCAAATCTGGACTTTTGTAAGGCCTGCTCTTTATGAGAATGAGAAGAAAGCAATCCGCAGCGCTTTCGGTTTTGCTGCAATCCTGTTTTACGTGGGAGTGCTGGTAGGCTACTTCCTCGTTTTGCCCCTTACGGTGCGTTTTCTGGGCACTTATCAAGTCTCTGCCGATGTCCCCAACCAGATAGCCCTGAATTCGTATATAGGGATGTTTATGTCCCTTGTGATGATTATGGGTATTATATTCGAAATGCCTGTTCTGGCGCTGGTTCTGTCCAAAATCGGGGTGATTGACAAAGCCTTGATGAAGAAGTACCGCAAGCACGCGATGATTATTCTCCTGGTTCTGGCCGCAATAATCACTCCGAGCGGAGATGCCGTCACATTGATGTTCGTTGCAGTTCCACTTTACTTATTGTATGAATTCAGTATTGTAGTCTGCAAGAAATGATCTCTCTGAACAATCTTACACTTTCATTCGGAGGGTTTACCCTCCTGGACAACATCAGTCTGCATATTACCGACAGTGACCGTATCGGCCTGGTCGGGAAGAACGGGGCTGGGAAGACAACTCTGCTCAGGCTCATAGTGGGGGAGCAGTCACCCACCGAAGGGACAGTCTCCAAGCCGACGGGGATCAAGATTGGCTATCTGCCTCAGCAGATGGAGCATCATAAGGGCAGAAGCGTGCTGGAGGAGACCCTGACGGTGTTCGATTCTTATTTCAAGATGCAGCGCCGGCTTGACCTCATTACCGAGGAGCTCTCC
>JAFSTD010000065.1 GCA_017450655.1 Bacteroidales bacterium
ACTTGGCTGGTGTTTGTCGATACAGTCTACGCTCAAGCCGTGGAACTGATACAGAGGGCCCATCCACTCACAGTCACGTTTTGCCAGATAGTCGTTGACCGTAACCACGTGGACACCCTTACCTGCCAGTGCATTCAGGAATACAGGCAAAGTGGCCACCAGGGTTTTACCTTCACCTGTCGCCATCTCGGCAATCTTGCCTTGATGCAATACGACACCGCCGATTAGCTGGACATCGTAGTGAACCATATCCCAGGTAATCTGGTTGCCGCCTGCCATCCAGGTATTCTTCCAGACAGCTTTATTGCCGCTTATAGACACGAAATCTCGGGAAGTGCTGAGCTCCTTGTCAAAATCGGTGGCAGTAACGGTGATGGTCGCATTCTCCGTAAACCTGCGGGCGGTAGATTTCATTATGGCGAATGCGGTAGGAAGGATCTCGGTGAGAGATTTCTCAATCGTCTCATCAATCTGTTTCTCTATCTCGTCAAGCCTTGTAGCGAGCTTTTCTTTCTCTCTTACGGCAATTTCTACGTCAGTCAGTTTCTCACGGATGGAAGCAGCCTCCGTCTCGAAGCTGTCGGTACGTGAATGCAAAAAGTCCCTGAGCTTGTCCGTCTCCGCTCTCAAATCGTCATCGCCAAGGGGATCGATTCTGTTGTACTCCGCTTTGATCTTGTTGATGAACGGGGTTATCTCCTTAACGTCTCTCTCCGCTTTAGAGCCGAACAATGATTTTAATATGTTTGCCATATCATATAATGATTGTTATAACTTACAAATGTAATAAAAAGAACTAGAATCCTAACAAATATACCCCGTAGCCTACCAGGGCCGCCATAGCGCAGTTGATCAGCTTAGCATAAATGAAATCCTTCTTGGTCTCAGCGAGTAACGGAAGCGAAGAATGTCCGTCCTGCGATATGCTGCTGGCCAACAGTACTGAGAATGGCACCGCGCCGCTTGCGAAAAGCGTTACGAACAGCAAGTGCGGGCCTGACTCCGGGATAATGCCTATCAGCACCGCGAGGAGAATCATAAACGGAATGTTGTCCTTGGTCCACGAGCCGATGTCGAAGAAAGAGAGTCCTATCTCGACTACAAGCAAAGCCCCGAATGTCCAGCAGAAGATTTTGAGAAGGTGGCGCTTGATGACGTGATCCCAGAGGTGTTCCTTGATGAAGTGGGTATCACTCACCGCCGTAAACCAGAGGGCGAACAGGGACAGAATCGCAAACAGCAGATTAATCCAGTATTCGTCGAAGATATTGAGCCCGTGAACGTGTTCGTGGGCTTCCTCCGCATGTTCGTGTTCCAGGAGGCCGAATGCCAGGGCTGTTATGAACAGAATGATGCCGCCCAGTAGGATGTATCTCTGCCATTCTCCGTTTTTGAGGTTTCTGATCGTTCTGGTAGGACATTCGCTGGTACATTTTTCTCCGTGATGATGGTGGTGTACGTCCTGACTGTGAATCTCGAAATCGGTATCACAGTACGCCTGATGCTTCTTGCGGGGAGCGATTACGTCCACCAGCAGACCTGCGACTATACCCAGAACAAAGAGAATTCCGAAGAGAATGAGGGATTCCTCAGGTATCATTGCCAGCATAATGAAAGCTTCGTCGCCGCTTGATACTATCATCATCGCGATCAAAGCTCCGAACGAGAGCAGTCCGTGAGTGTACAAGGAAACCGTTGCGAAGCCACCGACACAACCGGGGACCACTCCCAACAGGGCTCCCAGGAAAATCTGGCCGAATCTGGACTGCCTGAGCGATGAAAACCATTTTCCATTTGAAGAGACGTTGATGTACTCAATCATCAACATCATTATTATAACCAATCCTGTAATAAGGACACTGTTTCTCAAGACATCGGTAAAAATGTGCAAGGCTTCGTGCATATCTCTATACCTTTAAAGAACGGTTAAACTTTTCCATAAGTTCGGTGGCGGCTGCGAATGAGTCGAGTTCTCCGTCAAGGACCGCTTTTTCATAGTCAGGAAGCAGTTTCTCCACCACTTCATTCTCATAGAATGTATTTCTGAGAGATTCGTTTATGCTCTCATACATCCAATAACTGGCCTGCTCGCGACGTTTCTTGACATAATAGCCATTCTCCCTGACAAGCTTGAAATAATCCTCTATCAATTTGAGAATTTCAGGCAAACCCTCTTTTGTGACCGCCGAAGATGTCACGGCGGTAGGAACCCAGCCGCTTTCGGTCGGAGGGAACAGATGGAGCGCATTTGCATACAGAGCGCGGGTCATATTGGCCCTCTCCTTGTTGTGTCCGTCCGCTTTGTTTATTGTAATCAGATCCGACATCTCCATAATGCCGCGCTTGATACCCTGAAGATCGTCTCCCGCTCCTGAAATCATGAGCAACAGGAAAAAGTCGCTCATAGAATGGACCGCCGTCTCACTCTGTCCGACACCGACCGTTTCAATGAAAACCACGTCGTATCCTGCCGCTTCGCACAGGAGAATTGTCTCGCGTGTCTTGCGGGCTACACCTCCCAGGGAACCGGCTGACGGGCTGGGACGGATGAAAGCCTTGGGATCGTTGCAAAGAGTCTCCATTCTCGTCTTGTCTCCGAGAATGCTTCCCTTGCTTTTTTCACTGGACGGGTCAATGGCCAGAACTGCCAGTTTGTGCCCCTCCGAAGTAAGGTATGAGCCGAACGCCTCGATGAAAGTGCTCTTTCCCGCTCCGGGGACTCCGGTGATGCCGATTCTCATCGTAGCATGCTTGGACGATTCTGCCTGGCAGCGGGCGATTATCTCATTGGCAATTGCTCTGTGCTGAGGGAGATGACTCTCAACCAGAGTGATGGCTTTGCTGAGGATTGTGGTGTCTCCGGCAAGAATGCCCTCCATATATTGGTCTATCGTGAGCTGAACGGGCTTGTTCTTCAATACGTTGCCCAGATAGGGGTTAATTGTAGGCGGTTGGTCGACACCTTCGTTGATATTCAAAGCTGAATCGTGATTTTCGTAATCGTCAAAAAAATCGCCTTGCTTGGTTTTGTCCATAACTACTAAAGAATTATTCCCGAAATAAAGAAGTTGATGTTCGGTTTTGTAGGTGCATTCGTAATCAGGTTCAAGACATTCAGCACCTCCCCTTCGTAACCCGAAGTATCGAAGCGGAATTTGATGGATGCGGTTGAACCCGCCTTGATTACGATTGGCATCTTGTTGTCTATAACCGTACCTGTTTTGTCAGAATCAATTTTATGTATGACAAGGTCACTCTTCCCCGAATTCTTAAGCAAGAAAGATGACTCGACTTTCTGTCCTTTCTTCACTTGACCGAATTCATAATAGGCCTTCTCAATAAAAGGAAGCGGAGCCTTTGCGAGCATTGTCTTGGTGTAAGAATCAAAATTGTCGTTTATGTTGGCCTCGACTGTTATTGTCCCGGTCTGCTTCACGCCGTTTACGGTGAACGAGGTCTGATATGCAGTTCTACCCCAGTTCTTTTCACCTTTGGCGGTATTCACCGTATATCTCATTTTGGCGGTGGAATTGGCCGGGATCGGATTAGGGGTAATCTCTATCTCGAGAGCGTCAGACGCTGCTTCAGTCTTGACTGTAATCGGAGAAGAAGAGAGGTTTGCCACTACCGCCTCATCGTATTTCTTTGCACCCTGGAGAATGTAACCAAGTGTGTATTCATCCGTCTTGAGGGCGAAAGCGCTTCCGATTCTGCAGGTATACATCTCCTTCAGAGATAGAATTTTCTCGTGGACGTCTCCCCTTATTCTCAGAACGACCGGTCTGGTAACGCTTGATACGTAGACAGTTATGGTCTTGTTGAAAGGATAATGCCCCTGGTCGTTGAGATATGTCACCTTGATTGTAGCCTTGCCGCCTTTCGGTATGGGAGCCTTAGACCACTCCGGAATCGTACATCCGCAACTTGAAACCACGTTATGGATTACTATCGGAGAATCGCTGATATTGGTCATGGTGAAAGTGCAGGTCTTCGGACCGTCTGTCAGCAGCATATCTCCGAAGTCGTGAATCTTCTCATTGAAGGTGACGATCTGTTCTTCGTTACTCTGGTTGTTCTGGGCGTAGGAAACGACCGTAAACAACAGAAAAACCAATAATATTGAGACTCTTTTCAACATATTCTAATTTTATACAAAGATACTATTCAAAAACGAAAAAGATGTTATATTTGTGTCATCAAAAATCAAACCAAATAAAATTAGAATTATGGCCTATAGAATTACTGAAGATTGCGCTGCTTGTGGAACTTGTATTGACGAATGCCCTGTTGGAGCGATCTCTTCTGGCGACATTTACAAGATAGCTCCGGATGTGTGCATCGAGTGCGGTACCTGCGCAAGCGTATGCCCTATGGAAGCAATTGTTAAAGACTAATTATAGTAAGCGCTATAACAAAAGCAGCTCTCGTCTGAGAGCTGCTTTTTTTTGTCTGTCACGGTTCCTAAATAAAGACATTGTAGTCATATTCTTCAATGACGAAGACGTGGTCAGAAATTACAACCATCAGCCACTCGAAGAAATCGTCGTCTGCAAGATTGCACGCTGCCTTGATGTCGGCATCAGTAACGTTTTTAACCAAGGCCTTGAAGTAATCTGATGCCTGCTGGTCGCAGTCATAAACATTGACTCCAGTGAAAACTACCGAAGAACTTGTGAAGCCCAACTGCTTAAAATAAGCCTCGACTTTAGCCATAGACTCTTCGGACTCAAAATGATAGGCGCTGACACCCGGGATAAAACCCACATTGTAAATCTGGGTGAAAGAAGATTTGGTGCAGGACGGTGTTACGAGAACCAACGCAACCAATAAGAATAATAGCTTTTTCATAATATGTGTTGTGATTTATTTCTAATTGAGTTTTGCCAAAGCGGAGAGCTGGCCGCGAACTTTATCACCTTTTTTGACCAGTATCTCGGCATCAGTCGGGACGAATATGTCCAGACGGGAACCGAATTTGATAAAACCGGCTTCAGATGCCTGAACTGCATTGGCCCCTTGACTTGCGTAGCATACGATACGTCTTGCAACTATTCCGGCAATCTGTCTGAACATAACCTCGCTTCCGCTTTGTGTCTTCACCACTATAGTAGTGTGCTCATTCTTCACTGAAGATTTCGGGAGAAAAGCGAAAATGTATTTGCCGGGATGATACTTGTAATATGATATTGAGCCTCCCACAGGGAACCAAGTGATATGGACGTTGAAGAAGCTCAGGAATACCGATATCTTCTTGCAGGGACCGTTGAAATACTCTGTCTCCTCCACTTCCGTAACGTTCACCACCTTGCCGTCGGCAGGAGAAAAGACCAGACTGTCATCCAGCTCGGGATTTCGGTCGGGTATTCTGAAGAAGAAAAGCATGAAGGTGGCCATGAAGAGCGCCACGCAGGTAACTGCAATCTTCGCTGAGGATGATTCTCCGAAAATCAATACCAATGCTGCAACCAGAAGCCACAGTATCAGATTAATAAGAATAATCCACTTACCCTCTTTATGAACTCTGAACTTACTCATCAAATAATCGAGAACAGATTCAAATATACGACAATTATAGGGATTACAAAAAGGGCGCTGTCAAATCTGTCCAAGAGACCGCCGTGCCCCGGTATTATGTTTCCCGAATCTTTAACCCCGTAATGGCGTTTGATCAGAGATTCTGACAAATCCCCCAGAATGCCGAAAAGCACCACCAGAAACGCTATTGCCACATAGTGTATCAACGGCATTTCGATAAAGGAGGTAAAGTGCAGGAATATTGCAATTGCAAGGGTAAAGAGAATGCCGCCCCATACCCCCATCCACGATTTCTTGGGTGAGACGCTCGGATAGAGTTTCTTGCTGTCCGGTTTCTGGCCCAGAGTCATTCCAAGCACGTAAGCTCCGATATCGCTCATCCAAATAAGCAGGAAAGCGAAAAGGAAAAACCTCCAGGTATATTCTCCGTCAGAACCGTACATCATGAAAGGCAAGAAACCGAACGGAACTCCCACATACAGCATCGGGAACAGAATGTATTCCGTCTTATGGCCTGCTTCTGTCTGCTCGACTGGATTGAACAGAAGCGCTGTCAACACCGCACAGTAAGGGATGAAAAGCAGCAACAGGTATTTCGGATTCATACCGAGCTCAAACACAGCCATCAGCATCAGGAATGTCGCAGTCACTGAGAATATCGCCAGAAAACGCTCCAGAGAATATCCCGACGGGACAGGTGACATCGCATAATACTCGTGCATCATCACCGCCAGGGCGAAACACGATACCAGACAGAAGGTGTACGGTGAGAGCATCCCGCCAATCATTATGGCAATCAGCAGCAACCCCGCAAGGGAACGTTTTATCAATCCTGACGCCATTCTACTCTTGTTTTTCAGACTCCTCCTGAGGAGCGGAATATTTTGAATCCGCCAGCAGGTCATTAGGATTCCTGCCACCTTTTCTCGGACCGAATATGGTCTCCAGATCTTCAGAGAATATTACCTCGCGTTCCAACAGAAGCGATGCCAGCTTGGTGAAGCCTTCATAATTCTCCTTCAATACTTTCTCGGCAGTTTTATGTGCCTCTTCAATCAGTTTCTTGACCTCGTTGTCAATGAGTTCTGCAGTCTTTTCGCTGTAAGGCTTGCCGAATCCCATCTCCGTACGTCCGGTAGAGTCGTAGTATGAAAGATTGCCCACCTTGTCACTCATACCGAAGAAAGCCACCATCGCATATGCCTGCTTGGTGAGTTTCTCGAGGTCATTCAGCGCTCCGGTAGATATTCTGCCGTTTACAAGCTCCTCTGCGACACGGCCGCCGATAGTAGAAGCCATTTCATCCATCATCTGCTCCTTGGTGGTAAGCTGACGCTCTTCAGGCAGATACCAGGCAGCGCCCAGCGCCTGACCGCGAGGAATGATGGTAACTTTCAAGAGAGGATTTGCATTAGGGAGAAGCCAGCTTACGGTAGCGTGACCCGCTTCGTGATGAGCTATGGTCTTCTTCTCCTCAGGTGAAATAATCTTGTTTCTCTTCTCGAGTCCGCCTATGATACGGTCGATGGCATCGAGGAAGTCCTGTTTCTCGACAAACTGTTTATTGTGACGGGCGGCTATCAAGGCAGCCTCGTTACATACGTTTGCGATATCGGCTCCGGAGAAGCCCGGAGTCTGTTTGGCTAGGAAGTCTATGTCAAATCCGTCTACAAGCTTCAGATTGCGGAGGTGAACTTTGAATATGGCAAGACGCTCCTTGAGTTCAGGAAGGTCAACGGTAATCTGACGGTCAAAACGTCCTGCGCGCATCAAGGCCTTGTCCAGGACATCCGCCCTGTTGGTAGCCGCCAGAATGATCACACCGCTGTTGCTGCCGAAACCGTCCATCTCGGTAAGGAGCTGGTTGAGGGTATTCTCCCTCTCATCATTTGACGAATAACCGATATTCTTGCTTCTGGCCCTGCCGACAGCGTCTATCTCATCGATGAATACGATACAAGGGGCATTTTCCTTGGCCTGACGGAACAGGTCCCTCACACGGGATGCTCCCACGCCCACGAACATCTCTACGAAGTCAGAACCTGACATAGAGAAGAACGGAACGTCGGCTTCACCGGCCACGGCTTTAGCCAGCAATGTTTTACCGGTACCCGGAGGGCCTACCAGCAATGCGCCTTTAGGAATCTTGCCTCCGAGAGCAGTATACTTCTTCGGATTTCTCAGGAAGTCCACAATTTCCATCACCTCAACCTTCGCCTCTTCCAAACCTGCGACATCCTTGAATGTAACCTTATGCTCGGATTTCTTCTTGTCATACATCTTCGCCTGAGATTTTCCGACGTTGAAGATACCTGAACCCGGAGCTCCTCCGCCTCCGCCAAGGTTACGCATAGGCCTGAAGAACAGCAGGTAAAATACAAGGAACATAATCGGAATCAGCAGCCAGTCAATAACTTTAAGCCAGTTGTTGACCCGTTCCTCGATGACCACCTTGAACTGGGAGTCTTCGCCGACACTCTGCAGTATGGATGCAAATTCAACCTCGGGATCGAAATTCTCCGATACCAGAAAGTAGAATTGAGGACCTGACTTTGGAGCGGTGCCTCCGAAAAGATTGTCATATTTAGAAAGGCTGTCGGACTTAATGTAAATCTCGCCTTTGAATGAGTTTCGCACGAAAACCAGTTTATCGACGTCTCCGCTCACAAGCATATTCGCACTCACGTCCAGCCACTCTTTCTTTTGAGGCTGCGGTGCGGCTGAGATACGCCACATATAGACCAGGCCTGCGAGAAGCAACAGGTAGAACCAAAACATCGAGTTGACTACCGGCTTCTTTTTGTTATTGTTTGTCCCTTTCGGTTTGTTCTGTTCGTTCATATTCTATTCTTTATCGTCAATTTCCACGCGTTGAGCATCGGCCCACAAGTCTTCAAGTCTGTAGAAATCACGGTACTCGCTCTTGAAGATGTGCACTACGATGTTGGAATAATCGAGAATAATCCACAAGGCATTCCCCCGTCCCTGACCTCTGAGAAGTTTTCTGCCGCAGAGTTCATACATTTTTTCTTCTACGTTTTCACAGATAGCGGAAACCTGTGTAGTAGAATCTGCATTGCACACTATGAAATAATCAGTGATGGCTGTACCGATCTTTCTCAGATCCAGACAGACGACATTGCTCGCTTTTTTCTCGAGCATGGCATCCACGATAGTTTTTATTTCTTTTTTATCAGTTTTATTTAGCATAAATATCCTATATTAGCAGCAAAGATACTGCAAATTCTCAGCCACGTACAAAATTGTAGGTAAAGTTATGAATATTATATGGTTTAACGAACTGGATTCTACCAACAATGCAATTTTGAATGACAAATTGTCACTTAAAGACAGAAGTGTATATGCCACCGTTCATCAAACGGCAGGAAAAGGTCAGAGAGGAAACAAATGGGAAAGTGCAAAGGGAGAGAATCTCACCTTTTCCATTCTCTTCAAGCCGGAGCGGTTGAAAGCTGAAAAGCAGTTTGAAATCTCCGAGGCGGTCACTCTGGGAATAGTGGATTACCTCCGGAGCAAAGGGATTGAAGCAAAGATCAAGTGGCCCAACGACATTTACGTCGGAGACAAAAAAATCTGCGGGATTCTCATAGAAAACAGTGTTTCAGAAGGGCTGATAAGTCACAGCGTAGTCGGAATCGGCGTAAACGTGAATCAGACTCTCTTCCTTTCGGATGCCCCTAACCCTGTGTCGATGGCCAACATTACCGGAGAAAGATACAATATCAACAAGGAACTGGTTCTCCTTACAGAATACATCGAGGCTGAATACGATGCCGTCAATGATGATACGGAGAAGCGCTATCTGGACAGTCTGTACAGAATCAATGAATGGCACGAGTACATCGACAGAACCTCAGAGACTCGTTTCAAAGGCAAAATAACCGGGGTGGACAAGACTGCCCGCCTGGTACTTCTTACTGAAAACGGAGAGAAAAGGGCTTTCGCCTTTAAAGAGGTTGCCTACTGCATTTAGACTTGAGATATTCTATCTCCTGTAGTGGATTCTCAGAAGAGAATACCGCATTGCCGGCCACAAAAATGTCGACTCCCGCCTTGCTGAGTTCTTCCACATTGTTCCTGTTTATTCCGCCGTCTATCTCAATCAGACAGTTGTAACCCTTGGAATCAATTATCTTCCTAAGCTTGCGCACCTTGTCGATTGAATCGATATATTTCTGGGCGGCAAAGCCCGGGTTTACCGACATTATGACTACAAAGTCACACTCAGGGAGAATATCTTCCAGAACGGAAACGGGTGTTGCGGGATTGATGGCGACTCCGGCTTTCATACCGCAGGCGTGGATATTCTGTACGGTACGGTTCAGATGGGTGCAGGCCTCATAATGGACGCTCAGATACTCTACTCCCACATCGGCGAAATTCTTTACGTACTTATCCGGATCCACAATCATAAGGTGGGCGTCAAGAGGCTTGCACACCTTGTCCTTTATCGATTTTATAACCGGGAAGCCGAAAGAGATGTTTGGAACGAATACTCCGTCCATAATGTCCAGGTGTATCAAATCACAAGAAGAGCCGTTGAGCATCTCGACCTCTTTTGCAAGATTGGAGAAATCTGCCGACAGTAAAGAAGGAGCTATCATATCGTTATCGTTTTGCAGCCACAAAGTTAGGCATTTTTTATTACATCTTCGAGAAGGGCGACGAATTTATCCAGTGAAGGAAGGTTGAGCCTCTCTCCCGGAGCGTGCACTCCTACGAGAGTCGGTCCGAAGGAGATCATATCCAGATCGGGATATTTGGCGAGGAACAATCCGCATTCTATACCTGCATGGACAGCCCTTACAACGGGATCAACTCCGAAAAGTTTCTTGTAAGACTCTACGGTCACACCCAGTATGTATGAATCCAGCTTAGGCTGCCATCCCGGATATTCGTTGCTGTGAACCACCTCTGCGCCGGCATTCACGAAACAAGCTTCGAATCTCTCGCTGGCGAATTTTCTTGAAGAATTTATGGCGCTGCGCTGACTCGAACCGATTCTGATTTTGTTTCCGGGCTGCATTTTCACGGATGCAAGGTTTGAAGAGGTCTCCACCAAACCTTTCAACTCTGCGCTCATAGCCAGTACACCGTGTGGAGCGCAAACCAAAGCGGTCACCAGACATTCTGCAGTTTCAGCATCAATTACGTCCTCTTTCCACTCTACAGGCTCAGCTTCACCCGTTATGTCCGGATCCGTCTTTTCAAACTCTCCCTGGATCTCTTTTACCACCGTGTTGAAAAGCTCCACGATGCCGTCCTCATCCTCTTCGTTGAAAGCGATTACGGCAGAGGCTTCGCGGGCAATCGCATTTCTCTTGTTGCCGCCATCGATGGTGCACAGATCATAACCGAAAGGAAGTGCCTCATACAGGAAACGTCCCAGTTGCTGCACTGCATTTGCCCTCCCCTTGTCTATATCATCTCCGCTGTGGCCTCCGATACAGCCGCTGATGGAGAATTTCGCGGCAATTCTTCCCTTTGCCAAAGGCACCGGCTTGTAGGTGAACATGCAAGTGGTGTCGATACCTCCCGCACACCCTACGAAAAGTTCCCCCTCATCTTCAGAATCGAGGTTGATGAGAATTTTTCCGGAGAAGAATCCGTCAGTCAACCCGCGCGCCCCGTCCATACCGGTCTCTTCAGAAACCGTGAACAGCGCCTCGATCTTACCGCACTTAAAGGAATGATCATCCAACAAGGCCAGAGTAGTGGCGATTCCGATGCCGCAGTCTGCCCCCAGAGTGGTATCCTCAGCAATCATCCAGCCGTCTTTGACTACGTACTTGATAGGATCCTTGGCGAAATCGTGTTCAACTCCCGCATTCTTCTCGCACACCATGTCGGTATGGCTTTGGAGCACGAGCGTAGGGTGTTTCTCATAACCTTTGTCAGCTTCTTTGACAATCAGCACGTTGCCGACGCTGTCGGTTTTACATTCAAGTTTCCGCTCTGCGGCGAATTTCTGAAGATAGGCAATGATTTGCTCCTCGTGACCGGATTCTCTCGGAATGCACAGTATCTCACGGAAGAAGGATAGAACTTTTTCGGATGTCATATTCTATTATACGAAAAAGGTTTCGCCGAAGCGAAACCATAGTTATCAGTTGTTTGAGTGCAGCTGCTTCTCAATGTCGGAAACATACTGCTTGAACGTTCTGTCGGTGCTTATCAAGTCACTCACCGTGTTGCAGGCATGTAGCACCGTTGCGTGATCCTTACCTCCAAGCTGCGAGCCGATGGACGCGAGAGACGTCTTCGTCAGATTCCGGCTCAGGTACATCGCAATCTG
>JAFSTD010000066.1 GCA_017450655.1 Bacteroidales bacterium
GTTTCTACCTTCCTTCTTCTGAACGGAACCATCATTGTGGGCCGTGACATTGCTCACGCGAAACTCAAAGAAAGAATCGACAGAGGTGAAGGTCTCCCTGACTATATGAAGGAGCACCCTATCTATTATGCAGGTCCGGCAAAGACTCCTGCAGGCATGCCTTCAGGCAGCTTCGGTCCTACAACGGCCGGCAGAATGGACAGCTACGTGGATTTGTTCCAGGAGAATGGCGGAAGCATGATCATGATCGCCAAAGGTAACCGCAGCAAACAGGTTACCGACGCTTGCAAGAAACACGGCGGATTCTACCTTGGCAGTATCGGAGGCCCTGCAGCCAAACTTGCACAGGACAATATCAAGAAAGTCGAGTGTCTGGAATATCCTGAACTCGGAATGGAGGCTATCTGGAAATTCGAAGTTGAGGATTTCCCTGCTTTCATTCTTGTGGATGACAAAGGCAACGATTTCTTCGCAGACAAGATGTAGTCGCTGTCAGGATACTAAAAAAGCCCTCGTTGAGAGGGCTTTTTTATTAGTTGACTGCTCTTACACATCGCACGGACACCCTTAAATCGGTCTTGTCCGAATAACTGACATTGAAGTGAGGCAGTTGAGAATATATCGATCTGTAATAAGCTAAATCTTCATCCTTTTCGGTAGAGCACCACCACAGCGCATAGTCTCTGGCGTTTCTGGCCACGGTATTGTCCACTACTGAATAACCGGCAGGGATTGCATTCCAGTTGAACATATTGCCGTGATTATGGTCAGGAGAATAAGGCCACATTTTATCTCCGAAGTAATATGCCTCTACGGTAACCTTCTCTCCGAGCCCTTTCCAGTCATCGAAGAAATCCACCGGTTCTCCTCCATTGACGGCTTTGCCGAAATCTTCCCAGTCCTCACGGGTAGGAACGCTCCATCCCGGAGGGCAGGCGCCCTGAGGACCATTGCCGAGACCTGACCTGGATTCTCCGCCAGTAGCCTCTTCCCATGTGTAAATTCTTCCTACGAAGTATTTGAGAACTTCGGCATCCTTGTATGCCCTTCCTACACCGTCCCAGGCAAGATTCTCTGCAAACCACTCCAGATTGCCTATTGTAGTGGTATGGTAGAGATGCTGATCGCGCTGGTCCAGATATGTGCTGCCGGAGTAGACTCTTCCGGTTATAGAATTGTTGGCTGCTGAAGAATCGAGGGCTATCGTACCACCGAAAGAGTTCGTATCGAAGAACCCTTCCTTAACAATCTTCAGGTACACGCTTACGGCACCGGTTGTGTCGGGCATTCGCGCTATGATGGGATTTCCCACCAGCGTGTCGCTGGTCAGACCGACTACCCAGGCATAAGTGGCTTCTACCGGCCAGTTAAGTCCTTTGGCTTCAATCTTTACCAACTGGTTCCTCAAAACGTATGAAGGCATGTTAATGGAAATCAATCCATTGGAAGTGTCGCGCCACGCGCTTTCCTTCTCTTTGATACATGAAGTGAAGAGAGAAACGCAGCAAGCGCAGAACAATATGGAAAGTAGAACAGTTTTCTTCATTAGCTAATCCACCAACGAGCTACAAATATAATATTTATTGTAAATTTGCACAAAGACGAAGTACGAAAATTGTGCCACCATATGAGAGTCCCTCTAAGGAGTTTCCTTTTATTTACAGTTTTATTATCTCTCTTCGGATGCAACGGCGGAGCATCCTATGAGGTGATTACAGGTTATGCTCAGGGCGGCACATACACAGTCAGATGCCGTATCCCTTCCGCCGTTTCCAAGAATAAGCTCAGCGCCCTCATCGAGGAGCAGCTCGAAGCGATAGACAATTCCATCTCAGGGTACAACAAAGGCTCAATTCTCTCCAAAGTCAATGCCGGAGAAGACGTCCCTCTTGACGTACATTTCGTAGAAGTTTTCAATAAGTCGCTTGATATCTGGAAATTGAGTGAAGGTGCCTTCGACCCTTCCGCAGGGCCTCTTTTCAGTCTATGGGGGTATGGATTTGACAAGAGCGCCGTAGATACTACGCTGATTCCGTCCCTGCTCGAACATGTCGGAATGGATCTGTTTGAGATTGTGGAGAATCCTGACGGGACTAGCCGTCTGAAGCGACTCGACGCCACGGCGCAGCTGAATTTCAATGCAATTGCTCAAGGCTACACCTGCGATGTGATAGGGGCTTTGCTGCAAGAGTACGGATGTGAAGACTATATAGTCGAGGTTGGCGGAGAGATTCTCTGTAAAGGAAAAAGCGCGAGAGGCGACGACTGGAGAATATGGATTGACAAACCGGTGGAAGGAAATGACGAGGCCGGCGCCTTGAAGCAGGATATCCTCTCGATTTCCGACTGCGCGGTAGTGACGTCGGGCAATTACAGAAAATTCTATTACGAGAACGGGACGAAGTATTCTCATACGATTAACCCCCAGACCGGTTTCCCGGTGAAGCATACCTTGCTGAGCGCAACCGTCCTGGCTGATGATGCAGCGACTGCAGATGCCTATGCCACCTGGTTTATGGTGGTCGGTGTTGAGAAGGCCAAGGAACTGGCTTCCGAGTTGGGAGTCGGGGCTTATCTGGTGTATGGGGAGCAGGACAGTATGAGCGTCTGGCACACCGACGGTTTAAAATTGGATGAAGAACTCAAATAACATTATATGTCAGAAAAAAGAATCACTCTAACCGACATTGACCCTGTCGAGATTTATGGTGTCAATAACAAACTGTTCGACCAGCTGGTGTCTCACTTTCCGAAGATCAAGGCGGTGGCAAGGGGCTCGGAAATTGTTGTAATAGGTGCGCAGGATGATATTGCGGCTTTTGAGACTAAGCTTAATTCTCTTATTGCCAAGAGAATGACAAAGTCAACCCTGAACTCCTACGATGTCGACGACCTTTTTGATTCTGCCTGCTCAGGACACAGCGACGAGGTGGGGAAAGTGGAGATGAATGCGGGTAAGGACTATACTATTGTCTATGGAACTGACGGCAAGATGATAAAGGCGAGGACCAAGAATCAGAAAAAGTTGGTTGAGGATTACTACGACAATGACTTGATTTTTGCGATAGGTCCTGCCGGAACCGGAAAAACCTACACTGCGATTGCTTTGGCGGTCAGAGCATTGAAGAACCGTGAAGTGAAGAGACTGATTCTTACCAGACCCGCAGTCGAGGCGGGAGAGAGGCTCGGTTTCCTCCCGGGCGACATGAAGGATAAGCTTGATCCGTACCTCCAGCCGCTCTACGATGCCCTTCAGGATATGATTCCTGCCAAGAAACTCCAATCCCTGATGGAGGATGGCACCATCCAGATTGCCCCTTTGGCTTATATGAGAGGCCGAACCCTCGACAGGGCTTTCGTGATTCTGGATGAAGCTCAGAATACATCTTTCGGTCAACTGAAAATGTTCCTGACCAGAATGGGAAATGATGCGAAATTCATAGTTACAGGCGATGCCACCCAGATAGACCTCCCTAAAAAAGAGGACTCCGGTTTGTTGAAAGGGTTGAACCTGGTAAAGAATATCAGAGGAATAAGCGTAATCGAATTCGGCCGTGAAGATATCGTACGGCATCCGCTTGTGACCAAAATAATCGACGCATTCGAAAAAGACAGTAAATAGCCCTTTTTTTATTACCTTTGCCATTAATGAAAGCATCTAAATTCTTTTTTGTTTTATTCGTCGGTTGCGCCTTGATTTCCGGGTGCGACACGGTCCGCGCATTCTTCGGAATGCCTACTTCGGAGGACCTGCAGCGCTTGCGCGATGAGCAGGAGCTGGCAGTCGTTGCCGAAACAATCGAGACGGATACTGTTCTGGTTGTCAAGGAAGAACCCAGGGTTATTCTTAACGAAGACGTTACCCTGAGCCAGCTTGACAAGTCTTATTACGTTGCTCTGGGTATGTTCAGTCAGGCTTCGAATGCCGAAAAACTGGCGGCCCAGTTAGTGGAGAATGGATTTGACGCAATAAAAGTGCATCGTCCTTCCGGCAAAATAATGGTTCTCACCTGTGGAAGCGACGATTATGAAGAGGTGCTGAAGAAGAGAACGGATGTGTTGCTGCTGCCATTCTGCCCGACCGACGCAACATTTTATGACAATACAAAAAATACTCAATAACAATTATGATTAAAACAACCGTTTTTACTCAGAAACATATCGACCTGGGAGCAAAGATGGCTCCTTTTGCAGGCTTTAACATGCCTATCGAATATGAAGGAATCAATGTGGAACACGCTACAGTCCGTAATGGCGTCGGAGTTTTCGACGTTTCGCACATGGGCGAGATTTGGGTTAAAGGACCTAACGCCATCAAGTTCCTGCAGTATGTATCTACCAACGATATCAGTGTAATGTACCACGGAAAGGCTCAGTACAACTGCTTCCCTAATGGAAAGGGCGGTATTGTGGATGACTTCATCTCATATATGGTAGATTCCGAGACGTTCCTGCTGGCTGTGAATGCCGCCAACATTGAGAAGGACTGGAATCACCTCTGCAGCCTGGCTCCGAAGTTCGGACTCACACCCGGCAAAGAGCTCTACAATGCATCAGACGAGATTTGCCAGCTGGCCATTCAGGGTCCTAAGGCGATGGAAGTTATGCAGAAGATATGCGACAAGGACGTTATGTCCATGGAGTATTACACTTTCCAGAAGTTGACGGTTGCAGGTATACCAAACGCCATCCTCTCTACGACAGGTTATACCGGAAGCGGCGGATGCGAAGTTTACGTAGCCAATGAAGACGGTGACAAACTTTGGAAAGCCGTGTTTGAAGCAGGCGCAGAATTCGGCATCAAGCCGATAGGTCTCGGAGCCCGTGACACTCTCCGCCTCGAAATGGGATTCTGTCTGTATGGCAACGATATCGACGATACCACAAGCCCTCTTGAGGCAGGTCTCGGCTGGATTACAAAATTCAACGACGTCAAAGGAGATTTCGTTGACCGTGATTACATGCTCAAGCTCAAGGAAGACGGCATCAAGAGAAAACTGGTCGGTTTCGAGTTGGTTGACAAGGGAATTGCTCGTCACGGTTATGACGTCTGCGATGCAGAAGGCAACGTAATCGGTCACGTCACTTCAGGCACTATGGGCCCTACAGTCAAGAAGGCGATCGGTATGGGTTATGTCAACGTTCCGTTCAATAAAGTTGATTCGGAGATATACATCAGCGTAAGAGGCAAGTTGCTTAAAGCTCAGGTTGTCAAAATGCCATTCTACAAAAAGTAGTGTGGTATCATGAAGAAAGCGATTGCCATAATTACAGCGCTCTGTCTCTGTATACAGGGGTTCTCACAAAGACTAAATACTCAACTGCGTCAGCACGTTGAGTATTTGTGTTCTGATGCAATGGCAGGCCGTCCTGCAGGCTCTCAGGGAGAGCGCAAGGCGGCGGAATATCTCTATTCTGCGCTTTCCAGAGCCGATATTACGATGATAAGCAAAAGGTCCGGAGATGAATTCCGCATCGTAAACGGCAAGGATACCATTACGTCCAGAAACGTCATCGGAATAATAGAAGGGTACGACCCGGTGCTGAGAGATGAGTATATTGTCGTGGGCGCCCATATGGACAATATCGGCACTTACTCCGTCACAATCGACGGCAAGAAGCAGACGAGGGCTTTCGCAGGGGCTGATTGTAATGCCAGCGGTGTTGCTGCCTTGATAGAAGTGGCCGATATGCTTTCTCAGAATGCAATCTTCCTCCGTCGTTCGGTGATATTCGTGGGTTTCGGAGCAGGCGAGAGAGAAATGGCGGGAAGCCGTTACTTTCTCTCAAGCAATCCTTCTCTGACCAGCACTTCGGTCAAAATGATGATCGACCTGGATATGCTGGGCAGGGGAGATGCCTCAAATCCTTTCCAGATTTACACCTCGATATCCCACAGCGACATCTCATCTATAATGGCCCACGTAAAGGAGAATGAATCCTATACAGTCCAGCCGACTTTCTTCAACGGAACATTCTTTTCTTCGGATTATCTTCCGTTCCAGACGGCGGGAATTCCAAGCATGGTGTTCTCAACCGGAAAGAGCAAGGAGTATCATACCGCCAAGGATACGCCGGATTTAATCAGTTACGAGAATCTTGCCGCAGAGGCAATCTACATTGCCGCATTCATCAAGTCGGCGGCCATCAAGGACGTGCTTTATCCGTCTAAGACGGTCGTTTCTACCGAGCCTGACAGAGTTTATTCTGCGTCAGACTGTGACGTAAGACCTCAGTTCTTCCATTCCGACGAGAGTCACTATCTAAATTCCTGGGTATACAAATATCTTAATTATCCTCAGGATGCTATTAGAGAAGGGGTGCAGGGTAGAGTGACGGTCTCTTTCATCATAGAGAAAGACGGGTCTGTAACCAACGTGAAAATTGAAAATCACCTGTACGATTCTCTGGATGATGAGGTCCTCAGGGTGGTTAAAGTTTCTCCTAAATGGATTCCGGGAGAAATTGACGGTAAGAAGGTCCGTACAAGGATAGTTCTTCCCGTAGAATTTAGGCTCAAATCAAGATAGTTACTTCGGTATTTTTTGCCTACCTTTGCTGTCTATAAGAAACAATCTGAAATGGAGTACAATTTCGTCGAAATAGAGAAGAAGTGGCAGCGATATTGGGCTGAAAAAAAAGTATTTGAAGTCAGAACAGATTCTACAAAACCAAAATATTACGTGCTTGACATGTTCCCTTATCCAAGTGGAGCGGGTTTGCACGTAGGTCACCCGCTGGGATACATCGCCAGTGATATTTACAGCAGATACAAAAGATTGAAAGGATTCAATGTCCTTCACCCTATGGGATACGATGCGTTCGGCCTCCCTGCCGAGCAATACGCCATCCAGACAGGTCAGCATCCTGCGGTTACAACAGAGAACAACATCTCCCGCTACCGCAGTCAGATGGATAAGATAGGCTTCAGTTACGATTGGAGCAGAGAAGTTCGCACCTGTGATCCGGCCTATTACAAATGGACTCAATGGGCATTCCTTCAGATGTTCAATCACTGGTATTGCAATAAATGCGGCAAAGCCCGGCCGATTTCAGAGTTGACAGAGATTTTTGGGAAGGAAGGAAACGTCAACGTAGACGCTGCCTGCGGTGAGGTTGAGGTCTTTACTGCGGAGCAGTGGAGCGCTATGAGCGAAGAGTCCCGACAGAGAATTCTGATGCAGTATAGAATTGCATATCAGGGAGAAACTTCAGTTAACTGGTGTCCGAAACTTGGTACCGTTCTGGCCAATGACGAGGTTAAAGAGGGATTGTCGGTAAGGGGCGGATATCCGGTCGAACAGAAGAAGATGAAGCAATGGCAGTTGAGAGTCAGCGCCTATGCGGAGCGTCTTCTCAATGATCTGGAGACCCTGGACTGGACAGATTCTCTGAAAGAGATGCAGCGAAACTGGATTGGCAAGAGCCAGGGAGCGGAGCTGGTGTTCAAGGTTGAGTGTGAAAACAAATCTTTTGACGTTACCATATTTACGACCAGAGCCGACACTATCTACGGTGTTACGTTTATGGTTCTCGCTCCTGAAAGCGAGTGGGTGGAGAGCCTTACTTCGACTCAACAGAAGCAGGCCGTGGAAGATTACATCACGGCGGTCAAGAAGAAAACAGAGCGTGAGCGTATCGCCGAGACACATAAAGTGACAGGTGTTTTCACCGGCTCTTATGCCGTCAATCCGGTAACGGGAGAGAAACTTCCGGTATGGATTTCAGAATACGTACTGTCGGGTTACGGCACCGGCGCTATAATGGCAGTCCCTGCTCATGACAGTCGTGACTACGCTTTTGCAAAGCATTTCAATCTCCCTATCGTACCGGTGATTGAAGGCTGCGATGTCTCTCAGGAGAGTTTTGACGCAAAAGACGGAATTATGTGCAATTCCGGATTCTTGAACGGTCTTTCCGTAAAAGAGGCTATTCCCGCCGCGATTGATTATGTGGAGCAAAAAGGGATAGGCAAGAGAAAAGTCAATTACCGTCTTCGCGATGCCATATTCTCCCGTCAGCGCTATTGGGGAGAACCGTTCCCTGTTTATTTCAAGGAAGGTGTGGCCACTGCAGTCCCTGAAGAGTCTCTTCCACTTGAGCTCCCTTCAATCAGCGACTTCAGACCGGCGGAAAGCGGAGAACCTCCTTTGGCAAGGGCAAAAGACTGGACTTACAACGGATATCCATTGGAGAAGAGCACCATGCCCGGTTTCGCGGGCAGCAGTGCGTACTACCTTCGCTATATGGATCCTCACAATGACACCGCTCTCGTAAGCAAAGAAGCCAATGATTACTGGAGAAACGTAGACCTTTACATCGGAGGCACCGAGCACGCCACAGGACACCTTATCTATTCTCGTTTTTGGAACAAATTCCTGTATGACTTGGGATATGTATGTGAGAATGAGCCGTTCAAGAAGCTGATCAACCAGGGAATGATCCAGGGCCGAAGCAACTTCGTATATCGTATAAAGAATTCGAACACTTTCGTCTCAGCCGGATTGAAAGATCAGTACGAGACCACGGAGATTCACGTGGATATCAACATAGTCCATAATGACAGACTTGACATAGAGGCCTTCAGACACTGGATGAAGGAGTACGAGTCCGCAGAATTCATTCTCGAGAATGGAGAATACGTATGCGGTTACGCCGTAGAGAAGATGAGCAAGTCCATGTTCAACGTTGTCAATCCTGACCGGATCTGTGAAGAATACGGAGCCGACACTTTGAGACTTTACGAAATGTTCCTCGGTCCGTTGGAGCAAAGCAAGCCTTGGGACACCAAGGGCATCGACGGTGTCCACCGTTTTCTCCGCAAATTCTGGAAGCTTTATTTCCCGCAGGATGAATTCTCGGTTTCAGAAGAGAAGGCTACCGCTGCCGAACTCAAGGTTCTCCACAAGTTGATTGCAAAAGTTCAGTCTGACATCGAAGGATTTTCATTCAATACAACCGTAAGCGCCTTCATGATTGCAGTCAATGATTTAAGTGCGCTGAAGTGCAATAAGAGAGAGATTCTGGATCAGCTTGTGATTCTCCTTTCTCCTTTCACTCCTCACATAGCCGAGGAGATCTGGGAGTATCTGGGGCATAAAGAGAGTATCTCCTTTGCGCATTACCCTGAATACAACGCTGCATATACAGCGGAGGATACTTTTGAATATCCGGTATCTTTCAACGGAAAACTCCGTTTCAAGATGGAGCTCTCCCGCTCTCTCGGCAAAGAGGAGATAGAAAAAGCGGTTTTGAATGATGAAAGGACGGAGAAATACCTGGTCAGCGGACAGGTCAAGAAAATAATAGTAGTTCCCGGTAAAATAATCAACGTGGTATGCTGAAAAAGAAATTCTGGACCGAACTGAAATCGTATGTAATAATAACACTGGGTTTGTTATTTTACACACTCGGCTGGACCATATTCATTATTCCTAACAACCTCGTAGGCGGTGGTGTTACGGGTATAAGCGCCATCATCCATTACTGTACCGGATTCCCGGTATCATATTCTTATTTCATTATCAACGCCGTGCTGCTGGTTATCGGATTCAAGGTATTGGGGAATGCATTCGGCGCCAAGACCATATTCGGGATTTTGATAGCAACCCTCTTCCTGGATGTTCTTCCAAGGGTACTTGATCCTCAGTTTGCAGAAATGTTCACGCAGGAGAACGGTTTGCTGCTAAGTTGTATAATCGGCGGTGGAATGGCTGGAGCCGGCATCGCCATTACATTCTCACAGGGAGGAAGCACAGGCGGGACTGACATAGTCGCTTTAATCATAAATAAATACAGGTCTATTACCCCTGGCAGGGTTATAGTTTTACTTGATGCGATAATCATCGCTTGTACCTTGATTATTCCTACGGAAGGTACATGGGTGGTTAGGATTACCAGAGTTTTGTACGGCTACGTGATAGCCGGAGCTTGCAGTTTTACTCTTGACGCAGTGTTGTCAGGAGACAAGAGGTCAGTTCAGATTCTGGTTTTCTCTCACCAATATCAAGAGATTGCTGACAGAGTTGCTTACGAAGTTCACCGGGGTGTTACGGTTCTTGACGGACAGGGTTGGTTTACGAAAAATGACAGCAAACTTCTTTTGATTGTTGTCCGCAAACAAGAAACTAACACAATTCTTCAACTCGTTAAAGAGATTGACAACTCTGCTTTCGTTTCTGTAACCAGCGTTATGGGCGTGTATGGCAAAGGTTTTGAGCAAATTAAGAAATAAGATAATTTTTTCTTTTTTTAAAAAAAGCTAAAGTATTTAATTACCTAAGAGATAGTTTGTTAACTCCTCTGCAGATGTCGTATTTTTGCCCTAAAAATAACGCATATGTATATCGTTAATTATATCGTTATGGGAGCTGTGGCATTATTGCTTCTTGTAATGGCAGCGTTCCTTCTACACTCTCTTTTAAAGATTCTCAAAGTAAAGTCTTCAGAGAAGGAGACTGAAGTCAAACCGTATATCTACCAGGATATAGTGTCTTCAGCTCAATTAGAACTGAGAGAGGAATCAGTTTCTGAAGAAATGAATGCAATTGCTAAACGGTTTCTTGATTATTTCGAGAGTGAAAAGCCTTACCTCAATCCTGATTTGAGGATTGTCGACGTGGCTGAGCATTTATTTACCAACAAAACTTATTTGTCACGAGCAATCAACATCAAGTTTGGTAAAAACTTCAGTCAGTTGGTGCATTGGTTCAGAGTCAGAGACGCAGTGGAAATTTACGCCAATGACAAATCAAAGACTCTTTCAATGCAAGAGTTACATCAAATGGTCGGATTCCGGTCCATGAGCACTTTTAATACTGCATTCTCCAGATATACCGGGAAAACTCCTGGAGAATGGTGCAAGCATTACAAAAACATAGAGGCTAATGCTTAGCAGTATTATCAGGAGATTCCGAACCTTTCCCCGTAAAAAGGGAAAGATTGACGTGGAAGGGATAATGAAGAGGGCGGATGCCTCCATGCAAAAGAAGAGGCTGTTTCTCGACAAAGACCTGACCATTAAGCAACTATGTGGAGAGATAGGGACAAACAGGACCTATCTCTCTTTTTCCCTTAAAAGCAAAGGTTACAATTTCTACAGCTATGTCAACAGGTACAGGACGGATTATTTCTACGCGCTGTTGTCTGATGCAAAGAACAGGAGGGTAATACTCATCGACCTCGCTGAGCAAAGCGGGTTCAATTCTCTGAAAACATTGAACAGGTACGTAAAGAATGACTTCGGCATGACCGCCTCGGCCCTCAGGAAACAAATCTATACGAAGAATTTGTCAATAGCCTTCAAAGACTCAGGCAAAGCGAAGACGGCAACCCTGTCGTAAGGCATTATCTGAGTGGAATCGATGGCAATGAACGATTCCGTGCCTCTGATTACGCCGCCGATTATTGCATTCTCAGGGAAGCGGAGTTCTCCGAGAGGAGCTTTGGTAATCAGACTGTCCGGGTTGACAATGTATTCCAGCACCTCCGCATCCGAACCGTTTAGACATTTGATAGTACGTACCTTGTTGCTGAGGGTAAACCGGAACATACGTCCTGCGGTGATAAGTTTCTTGTTGATGGTAGCGTCGACTCCCATACCTTCGGCCAGTTTCAAATACTCCAGATTCTCCACTTCGGCAATGGTCTTAGGGACTCCGTGACGTTTTGCCACCATGCAGGCCAGAATGTTGGTCTCGGTGCTGGATGTCACAGCGACGAAAGCGTCGCAATTCCTTATGTCTTCTTCGTACAGAAGGTCGGAATTCCTGCCGTCACCATTGATTACCAGAGTTTTTTCAAGGTGTTGTGACAGCTCCTCGCATCTGTCGCGATTCTTCTCTATAAGCTTGACTGAATCGGCTGAATTCTCCATCTTCTTTGCCACCATTTCTCCAACCTTTCCACCGCCGAGAATCATGATTCTTCTCACGGAAAAGTCCTCCTTTCCTGAGTATTTCATCGCTTCGGCCACCGATTCTTTTCTCACGATGACAAACATCAAATCGTAGAGACGGAACTTTGTCTCCTGTGTCGGTATGATGGTTTTACCGCCTCTCGATATGGCGATAATCTTGAATGGCAGATCGTCCTGAGGATACGTGAAATAATCCTGGGTCTTGTCAATGAGCTCCGATCCCTTCTCAAGCCTGTACACTGCCAGCTGCAACTTTCCGTGAGCGAAATCGACGTACTCTGACATAATCGTCTGTTTGAGAAGGTCGCAGATTTCGCTTGCCGCAACTTTCTCAGGGTAGAACAGAAGGTCTATTCCCATGTTGGTGAACAGAAGCTTGTTCTCGTGAGTAAGATACTCGGCATTGTCAACACGTGCGGTAACTTTCTTTGCGCCAAGCTGTTTGGCAATCATTGACGCCACAATGTTGAACTGGTCGTTTTCAGGATATACGGAAACGAACAGATCGGCGGTATCAATGCCGACTTCTTTCAGAACTGAAATGGAAGTTGGATCTCCGTGTATCGCTGTAACGTCGGCGCTGTCGCTGAGGTTGGCAAGACGAGATTCATCCTGGTCAATCACAGCCAGGCTGTGTTCTTTTCCACCCAGCATCTTAGCCAGGTAAGTACCGACTTGTCCGGCTCCTGCAATGATGATTTTCATTATATATCCCTCGAAATTAGTTTCAAAAATTCGTTTCTTGTTTTGTCAGATTTCAGGAATATTCCCGTGAAAGCTGAGGTTGTCGTAATGGAGTGCTGTTTCTCCACCCCTCTGATTTGCATGCACATATGGGCAGCTTCGATCACCACCGCCACTCCCAGCGGATTGAGAGTCTCCTGGATGCAGTCTCTGATCTGAACCGTGAGCCTCTCCTGGACCTGAAGTCTGCGGGCGAAGGTTTCCACTACACGGGAAAGCTTGCTCAGTCCGGTAATATAACCGTTCGGAATATATGCTATATGAGCCTTCCCATAGAA
>JAFSTD010000067.1 GCA_017450655.1 Bacteroidales bacterium
CATATACAGGGGGAATGACAAACTGCCCTTTGGTGTTGATGAATCCCCACTGTTGTCCCAGACGGGCGGCAGCCAACCCATCATTGAAAAGCCCCAGCCCGTCATAAGCCAGGTTTACGAGAATATTGCCTTCTCTGTCAATGAGGCCGTATTTTCCATTATTGAGAACAATGGCCATTCCTTTGTCGAAAAAGCCCGCCTCATCGTATTGGAGAGGGATTACAACGGTGCCTGATGTATCAATGAAGCCCGTTTTGCCGTCTTTCTCGACTTGAGCCAAACCTTCGTGGAAATAGCCTGCGTCATCATATTCGGGAGTAACGGCCACTTCTCCGTTTTTATCGGCGAAACCCCATTTGTCATCTATCATAATCCTGGCGAATCCTTCGGAGAAATCCCAGATTTCCAAGTCTTTAAGCTCAATCACAAGATTGCCGTCACAGTCTATGAAGCCCAGCTTGTCATCCAGTCTGACTTCTGCGACTCCGTCACAGAACTCCCAGACTTCTTCATAAACCGGCTCTATGACTATCTCTCCGCCGGAATTTATGAATCCCCATTTGCCGTCCACCTTGACCATAAAAAGGGAGTCTGAACTCTTGCAGCCCGTCAGAATCAAGGCCGCGCCGATGAGCACGAGTAAAACGATCTTTTTCATATTCAGTTCAAAGGTACGAGTAATTTTTTATCTTTGAGGTATGAAACCAACACTCCACGTCAAAACTTTCGACCAGCTTTCCACATCAGAATTGTACGAGTTGCTCAGGATCAGGAGCGACGTTTTCGTGGTCGAACAGAACTGCGTCTATCAGGACCTGGATTATGACGATCAGAAGTCAATTCACCTCTGGCTTACTGTCGGCGATAAAGTGGTGGCCATAAGCCGCGTATGCCCTGCAGGCACTCATATGGAGAATGTTTCCATCGGCAGAGTCATAACCGTCGACAGAGGTAAAGGATACGGCAAAGAGATAATGCTCAGATCGATGGATGTGGCCCAAGAGCGTTTCAAAGCCGATTTGATTGACCTTGAAGCGCAGGAATATGCGAGGGGATTCTACGAGCAGGTAGGCTTTAAACAGTCCTCGGAGCCATTTATTCTCGATGGAATACCTCATATCAAGATGACGTGGAATAAATAATTTTTCGTAAATTTGGACTTAATTTCACTGCTTGAACGTCATATGGGTAAAAACGAAGTGGTTCTCATCGATGTCGAAAAGGTTGCAATGAAGGCTACCGGCGGCAAAAAATTGCCGAAATTCGTCATCAATTTTCTAAAAAAATTCGTTCACGAGGAAGATTTCAATACTTATTTCAGAGAAGGCACACTGGGTTACGAATTCATCGAAGGTTTCCTGAACTACATTGACGTGAAAGTTGACGTTTTCGGAGAAGAGAACATTCCCGAAGGCAAGCTGCTTACTTTTGCATCAAATCACCCTCTGGGTGGTGTGGATGCCGGTTTTGAGACAGGGTGGTTTGCCCGCCGCTACAATGGAAAACTGGCCGTTCCGGCCAACGATTTCATGATGTCAGTCAAACAGGTGGGAGAATACCTCATACCGGTCAACAAGATGGGGAGACAGGGGCGCGGACTGGGAGCCATTCTGGACGAAGCGTTCACAAGTGCCAAACAGATTCTCTTCTTCCCTGCCGGTCTCTGTTCAAGAAGAATCAACGGCGTCATCACCGACCTTCCATGGAAGAAGACATTCATCACGAAAAGTCGCGAGACCAAGCGAGATATAGTTCCTGTATGGTTCTCCGGGCGCAACTCCCGCAGATTCTACTTTATCTCGGATCTCTGCAGAATACTGAAACTGAAAACCAATTACGCTATGTTTACCCTGCCGGATGAGCTGTTCCGCTGTCGCGGGAAGAGGTTCAAAATGGTGATAGGAAAACCTATCCCTTGGCAGACCTTTACGGACGAGAAGAGTGATTTGGAGTGGTCAAATTATGTCCGTGAGCAGGTATATGCGTTAAAACAAGATTAATTATGGAGCAGATTATCCCTCCAGCCAGAAAAAGAGCTCTCAAAGCGGAACTGAAAAAAGCCCGGCACATTCCAGAGGCATCCCGGGGCATTCTTCAATCTTACTTAGTCGATGCGCAGACCTGTCCGCTGGTGGTTCAGGAGATAGGCCGACTGCGTGAAATAGCATTCAGGGAGAAAGGAGGCGGTACCGGCAAAGCCGTAGATCTGGACAGGTTCGATCTGGATCCTTCACTGGGGTTCCGCCAGCTTCTGGTATGGAACGTTCTGAATAATGAAATAATGGGCGGATACCGCATTCTGACAGGAAATCGCTGCAAACTCAACGCTGACGGTCAGCCTGACATGCCTTCATCTCACCTGTTCAAATTCTCCGACACTTTCATTAAGGACGTTCTGCCGGTAACTTCCGAGCTGAGCCGCTCTTATATTGTAAGCGACTATCAGAGAAACAGCCTCTCGGCAAAAAGGAGCATTTTCGTGCTGGATTGTCTCTTTACTGCAATCTGCGCATTGAGCAAAGAGGAAAAAATGGATAATTTCTTCGGGAAGGTGACTTTCTATCCCGATTATCCTAAAGAGGCGTTTGCCCTCCTGACTGCATTCCTGGACAAGTATTGCCTGGATCCTGCATCAGTGATTCCATATAACTTATACACTGTCCCGGAACTTGCGGAAGCCCCTGATATTCTCAAATACGACAATTATCAGGAGGATTACAAAGCGCTGCTCAACTGGCTTCACACCAAGGGATACAGCCTCCCTCCTATTTTGAAGTCATATATGAACATCTCGCCTAAATTGGATTACTTCCGTTCCGGCGTCAACGATGAATTCGGCAACGTTGTGGAAATGGGACTGCTGGTCAAGGGCAAAGAGCTGATCCCTGAGAGATATAACAAATTCTTCAAGCGTTAAAATGGATTTCGCGACCTCATTCCTGCGTTCATTCTTCGGATACAGAATTAGAGCCATAGCACGCTACAGCACTGATTATGAGGCTATTCAGAAACGCACTTTAGCTTTCCTGATACGGAACGCGGCTTTGACTGAATGGGGACGGAAATACCACTATTTCTCGATGAACGGTTACAGTGACTTCTCAAAGAGGGTCCCGCTGAACAACTATTCTTCATTGAGAAAACACATTCTCCGGATGATGAAAGGAGAACGCAACATACTCTGGAAAGGGCGTGTAAAGTATTTTGCCACCTCTTCTGGAACTACCAGCGACAAAATCAAGTTCATACCGGTATCTTCACGCGGACTGACTCAGTGTCATCTGAGAGGCGGCCGGGACGTCACCGCCACCTATCTGCACTCTCACCCGGATTCTCACATGGCGAAAGGCTATTCTCTGATACTTTCAGGCAATTTCAACCCGAGATATACCACAAAAAAGGCCAAAGTCGGTGACGTAAGCGCAATCATGGCAAGCGCAGTTCCTCCTTTCTTCAGGAAGATGCTCCGTTTCGTCCCTTCCAAAGAAGAGAGCCAGATAGAGAATTTCTACGAGAAACAGGAGACCATAGCGAACATCATTGCCGAAAAGAATCTGGTGTCGTTCAGCGGCACACCCGACTGGAACCTGATGCTCGTCAGAAAAGCCATGAAAATCAAGAAGGTAAGTACTGCCGAAGAGCTCTGGCCAAATATGGAGCTGTTTGCCCACGGAGGCATGAGTTTTCTCCCTTACAGGCCTATTTTCGACAAGCTTTTTCCTTCAGGCAAAATCCATTTCATAGAGAATTACAACGCTTCGGAGGGATTCTTCGGGATTCAGACAGACCTCTCGGATCCGGCCATGCTCCTTATGCTCGATTACGACATATTCTACGAGTTCATCCCGATGTCTCAATACGGTAATGAGAATTCCCTGGCAATTCCTCTTTGGGAAGTTGAAACCGGAGTGGACTATGCTATCATAATCTCCACTTCTTCAGGACTTTGGCGCTATGACATAGGCGACGTGGTCCGCTTCACACGCAAAGCTCCTTACAAGTTCGTAATTGTCGGAAGAACACACCAGAGCATCAACATCTGGGGAGAGGATCTCTCGGTACAACAGGCGGAAAGAGCCCTTTCAGATGCCTGTGAAGAGACGGGCGCCACTGTTCTGGAATTCACCGTAGCCCCTTTCATTTTCAATGAGAACACCCTTGAAGGACGGCATCAGTGGTTGATAGAGTTCGACAGACGACCCGCTTCGATAGAAGAGTTTGCTTCCATACTGCAACGCAACCTTATTGAAGACGATCACGACTATGAGCACTTTTCTACGGTGAGCGGAGGAGTTCTGCATCCGCTGGAGGTCATTGAGGCCAGAAAGGGATTATTCTACGACTGGCTGGAGTCTAAAGGAAAATTAGGCGGACAACACAAGGTTCCCCGCCTTTCTTCTTCAAGAAACTACATTGAAGAGCTTCTTGCCCTGAACAAAAAGTAATTAATTGCTTTTTGTCAAGATTATTTCGTCGATATCTCCCTTTCTGGTTGCAGGTTCCGATGAAATCACTTTGTCTACGATGCTTCTTTCATAACCTCGCCAAGGGAGAGTACCTTTGTACTCTTTGTAGTGAACGGTAACTCTCTGTCCTGTAAGGCCTATCAGTTCATTGGCAACGTCTTTGTCAGCCACGGAGAATTTGAAATTCTTGGAAAGGACAGAGCCTCCCTGAGCAGACTTGTTGCCGTAGCCGGAAAGAATTATCTCACCTTCAAAGGTCTTGAAAACGTAGCCTGTATAGGTAACCGAGTTCAATTCTCCGGTCTTGGTGCCGTCACTGAATACCCATAAAAACTTGAAATAGAAGAATCCAGACAGAGCGACAAATAATACAATTATTACAACTGTCAGAGCATTTTTTACCTTACTTGCCATAACCAAATACTTTATTGAAATACTTTATGATTCTTCAAATAGTATTTCTGTCCTTTGCGAAGGAAGAAGAATTTATCTCTGCATGCCTGATGGACAGCCACATATGACTTGC
>JAFSTD010000068.1 GCA_017450655.1 Bacteroidales bacterium
TCTCCGAAGCCACGATGAAGTGGTTCACCTTCGTCGGGTCAATATAAGAATTGATAAGGGTGGCAGAGATGTCCCTTCCTTTCAGAATGCCGTAGCTGAATTCTTTGTAAGGGATTCCCTGAGCTTCCAGCTCGGCGATGACGGCATTGAAGTAGTCGTCATTTACGAGAGCCTCCTCGTGGAGCACGACCACGTTGTCGTTTTCGAAGCTGTAGTTGATGGATCTCACCATATTCTTTATCTGGGTAGCCTGTGATGCCGGCAGCTGTATCAGATAAGGATTGTAAGGCAGCAAGGTCTCTCCGGACGGGTCGAGAGGGGAGATGACAGGGATTCTGTTCTCGAGGCTGAAGTCGAGAATGTCCACGATGTCTTCGTAGAATACGGGGCCTACGATGAAGTCGTATGTGTCGTTGAGGCCGTAATTGTACTCATCCAGAACGTTCAGGTTGATATTCATCCCCTGCTTCTTGATCTCGTTGACACCCATCAGGAAGCCGCTGTAAAAGTCGTAATAATTGTAGTCTGGTTCTCTTGAGTTTGCGTCGAACGGGAGAATCAGCGCCACTTTCGCAGTGCCGTAGAACGGTTCGGCCAAAGGTACCATATCAATCTCTTCTTCAGGCTCTTCATTCTCTTCTTCCGCAGCGATTTCATCCTCATTGATCAGCAGATTGTCAAGATTCTCGAAGTAGTGCGCGTACTGAGGCTTCGGCAGCTTGATGATTTGTCCGGTCTTCACGAAAGGGGTCTCGAGGTCATTGAGATACTGGATTGCCTCGACGCTGATATTGTTCTTCTTGGCGATGGAATAGATGTTGTCGATCCATTTCACGCGATAATCGGTAAACTCCACTTCCTCCGGGATTCTGTATTTCTTCTCGACGGCAGGTTCCTGCACCTGTACGTCCCCCTTGATGGTGTGGGCCAGTCCGCTTTCCGCCGCAGAGACAATCTGAAGCTCTTCGATCTTCTTCTCTACGGGGTCATTCTTCATAGGTATGAGAATATCCATCCCCTCCTTCAGCCCCCTGTTCAGGGCGCCGCCCGGATTGGCTTTCTCGATTTCGTCCACCGATACGTTGTAGGCCTTGCAGATGGAATAGAATGTCTCCCTCAGTCCAACGTGGTGGACATAATAGGTCTGACCGTTCTGCACGGTGGTGCGTTCCGAGATTTTAACTTCCGGAAAGTAATTTTGAGAAAATGCCGGCGATGATAACAAGGCCAGCATTGTCACTATGAGGATGAATCTCTTTGTCATGGCTAAAGCGGTAATCTTGACAACATATTCTTCACGTTCTCTTCAATCCTTACATATATGTCGTCATAAGGTTCTTTAACAAAAACCTTGCCTGTAATCTTTTCGTAGAGCTCAATGTACCTGTCGGAGATGGAATTGATGCGCTCGTCGGTAAGCTCGGGAACCTTCTGTCCCTCTTTGCCGCTGAACCCGTTCTCCATCAGCCATTCTCTTACGAATTCCTTTGAGAGCTGTCTCTGAGGCTCACCTTTGTCGAACAGATCCTGGTAGGTGTCTTTGTAGAAATACCTTGAACTGTCAGGAGTGTGAATTTCGTCTATCAGATAGATTTGTCCGTTTCTCTTGCCGAATTCATATTTAGTATCGACGAGGATGAGGTTACGCTCGGCAGCGATCTGGCATCCGCGCTCGTAGAGGGCAAGGGTGATCTCCTCGAGCTCCTCGTACTCTTTGCGTCCCATGATTCCGCGGGCGATAATCTCCTCTTTGGAGATGTCGGCATCGTGTTCCCCGATTTCCGCTTTGGTGGTAGGGGTGATGATCGGCTTGTCAAACTTCTGGTGCTCGCGCATTCCGTCAGGAATGGGAACGCCGCAGATCTCTCTCGCACCCGCCTTGTATGAACGCCAAGAACTTCCTGTAAGATAGCCTCTTACAATCATTTCAATAGGAAGGCCGTTGCACTTGTAACCCACCGTGACCATAGGGTCGGGCGATGCGATTTTCCAATTCTGAACGATATCTTGGGTAAGGTCAAGGAACTGGGATGCAATCTGGTTGAGCACCTGTCCCTTGTAAGGAATACCCTTCGGCAATACTACGTCAAAGGCGGAAATACGGTCGGTCGCAATCATCACGATGTAGTCGTCGTTGATCGTATAGACGTCGCGTACTTTGCCTACGTATTTTGCGGTCTGTTTGTTAAAGTCAAATTCTGTGCGAGATAAAGCTGTCATCAGAACTATACCTTATTTGCTTCTTGTTTTGATGTATTCTTCGTTAAGACCTGCAAGTACGGCTGCAGTGATGTCGAGACCCGGCTGAGCGTTGAGTACGACGCTTGTTGAAGCGTTGGTAGTAAGAATCATACTGTAACCATGCTCAGCGTTGTATGCTGAAACGAAAGTCTGGATGGCATCCATGACGCGGTTGTTCAATACGTATTCTTCCTCGGCAAGCTCCTGCTGCTTAGCGTTCATCTCGTTTTGAAGAGCCTCCTGGCGTTGAAGCAGTGAGTTTTGCTGTTGCTCGGCATTTGAACGGGTGAGAAGGCCTTTGTTAACCTGATTCTCGAATGATTTGTAATCGCTTTCCCATTTTCTGCCTTTCTTTTCAAGGTCTTCCTGGATAGTCTGATACTTTGATTGAAGAGCTGACATCAAGTCGTTGTACATATCGTAGTTTACGATAAGAGAGTCGAGCTGGATAAATACGATATCCCCTGCAACCGCTTCGGTGTGAGTCTCGGCTGTAGCAACGCTTGTCTTGTTGCCTCCGAACAAAAGAATCAACAGAGCTGCCAATGAAATAACCACTGCAACAATGCTGAGAATAAGAGGTGTGTGTTTCATTATTGTATTCTTTTTATAATTAATATTCCTGTTATCTTACAAATATAACTCTTTTTTGGGACAGAAACTATCTTAACTGCTGCAAATATGCCTTGACCGTATTCTCCAGTCCCATATATATTGCATCGCAAATGATGGCGTGTCCTATTGAAACCTCGAGCAGACCCGGGATTGTGTCGTTGAAATATTTGAGGTTGTCGAGATTCAGGTCATGACCGCCGTTTACGCCAAGTCCGCATTCTACGGCAGCACACGCGGCTTTGTAGTATGGTTCGATGGCTTTCTCGCGGTTGGCGCCGTACCCTTCGGCATAGGCTTGGGTGTATAGCTCTACGCGGTCGCATCCGCATTCCTTTGCCCCCTTCACCATATCTACTACAGGGTCTACAAAAATCGAGCAACGAATCCCTTCCGAGTGAAAAGTTTTACATATTTCGGTCAGAAACGCCTTGTTGCGGATGGTATCCCATCCTGCATTGGAGGTGATCGCGTTGACTGCGTCCGGGACCAGAGTTACCTGAGTCGGTCTCGTCCTGAGCACCAGTTTTACGAAACTTTCGATAGGGTTTCCTTCGATGTTGAACTCGGTGGTGATGACCTCTTTGAGTGCATCCACGTCACTGTATCTGATGTGCCTCTCGTCAGGTCTCGGATGGACCGTGATTCCCTGTGCACCGAACTTCTCGCAGTTGATGGCAGCTTGAATGACGTCAGGCATATTTCCGCCCCGGGAATTCCTCAGAGTGGCGATTTTGTTGATGTTTACGCTAAGCTTTGTCATAGGATTACAAATGTAAATATTTTTATGAAAAGTGTGTATAAAATGGTAAATTTGGGGATTAAATGTAATTATGAGAATAGCACTTTACAGTACAAACGTGAGCCGTGATGATTCCCGCCTCAAGCTGCTTGAAAAAGGGCTTGCGGAGAAGCATGCGGAGGTGGTCTGGGCAGACGGTCCGGAGAGTCTGAAAGGGGTGGACATGGTATTGTCCATCGGCGGAGACGGTACCTTTCTCAGACTGATCACAGCGATGCGGGGTTCCGACGTCCCTGTGGCCGGAATAAACTTCGGACATCTCGGTTTTCTGACTACCGCCACGATGGACAAGGCTGCGAA
>JAFSTD010000069.1 GCA_017450655.1 Bacteroidales bacterium
ACTACCGCCACGATGGACAAGGCTGCGAACGGATGGATCGAGGATTTGGTGAGCGGGAATTATTCTATAGAGAAGCGTATATTGATTAAGGTGGATTCGGACATCGTTCCGGACGGTTTCTATCCTTTCGGTTTCAACGAATTCGCCATCCATCATACCGGGACTTCGATGCTCAGGATCAGCATCTCTATCAACAATCTGAGTCTTCCTCCTTATTGGGCCGACGGAGTGAGTGTTTCGACCCCTACGGGCAGTACCGCTTATTCTCTGAGCGTGGGAGGACCTATCGTCACCCCTGACTCAAACGTGCTCATTCTCTCGCCTGTGGCTCCTCACAATCTGAATGTCCGACCTATAGTGGCTCCGGCAGACAGTGTAATCGAAGTGAGTTTCGCTTCCAAAGAAGAGGGAGCCCTGGTGACTTTGGACAACAGGAGTTTCAATGCCCCGGCTGAGGGAAGGTTTACGGTATCCAAGGCGGATTACTGCGCAAACTGCGTGAGACTCCGCAACAGCAATTTCATAAACGCCCTTAGAGATAAACTTCTGTGGGGAGAAGACAGGAGAAACACTATATGATTCCTCAACACGTTACCATAATAATGGACGGGAACGGCCGCTGGGCCAAGCAAAAAGGCAAAAACCGTCTTTTCGGTCACAACAACGCCCTCGAAAGCGTAAGGGAATGCTGTGATTTCGCGCTTCATAAGGGGATCAAGTATCTCAGTCTGTTCGCATTCTCCGAGGAGAACTGGAACCGTCCGGTCGAAGAGGTGGAAGGTCTGATGCAGCTGCTGAAGAAAGCCATTGACACTCAGGCGGATGACCTCATCAAAAACGGCATCAGAATGAGGGTGATCGGGGATCTCTCCAAGCTTCCCGCTTCCCTCCAGAATCTCGTGCATGGGATGGAGGAGCGCTCCGCACACAATACTGACCTGACTCTGATACTAATGCTGAGCTATAGCGGCAAGTGGGATATTACCCAGGCTGTCAACAAGATCCTTGCCGAGTCCAAGGAGAGTCCTTCTCTTCTCGAGAAGCCTCTTTCACAGGCGGAATTCGAGAAGTATCTGGCAACCGCCGGCATTCCTGATCCCGACCTGATGATCCGCACCAGCGGAGAGGAGAGAATCAGCAATTACATGCTTTGGCAATGCGCTTACACGGAGTTTTATTTCACCGACGTACTTTGGCCTGATTTTCGCAAAAATGATTTTCAGAAGGCTTTGGACAGCTATGAAAAAAGGGACCGCAGATATGGTAAAATTAAATAATGTTTTACCTTTGTAGACTTAACGAGAATTGATGAGAAAGTTCAGTTTTATTCTATTCGCTTTTTTCCTTCTTTCGGGGACAGCTTACGCTCAGCAAGTTGTTTTTCCGGAGAATATAGAGATAGACTACAATAACCCGCAGACTTATATCATCGGTGGCGTATCCTGCGAAGGCACAAACTATCTGAGCCCTCAGCAGCTGATTTCACTTTCGGGCTTGAGAGCAGGTCAGCAGATCACAATCCCGAGCGCGGATTTGTCAAGCATTCTCAAGAGAATCTGGAAGCAGAGATTCTTCGAGGACGTCGGACTTTACGTCGATTCCATCACTCCTACCAGGGACAGCGTGTTCCTGAGACTCCAGATCCAGGAGCGTCCGAGAGTTTCCATATGGGCATTCTCAGGTTTGAGAAAAGGCGAGCAGGATGATCTGAAGGATATGCTGAGCCTTCGAAGAGGTGGAGAATTGTCAGAATACGTGATCAATTCTTCGACCGACATTATTAAGAAATATATGAGCGAGAAAGGTTTCCTCAACGCTGTGGTAGACGTTGTAAAAGAGACCGACACGCTTATCAACAATGCCGTCAAGGTCACTTTTGCAGTTGACAGGGGCGACAAGATCAAAATCAAGAACATCAATTATATAGGAGCTGAAGGTATCAGCCGCTTCAAACTGGACAAGTCCATGAAGAAGACGAAGGCCAACATCTGGTACAATATCTTCAATTCCAAGAAATTCAATGAAGAGGAATTCGTAAACGACAAGGACGCTCTCATAGAGTACTTCAACGAGTTGGGATACCGTGACGCCAAAATCGTTTCCGATTCTATATATTACGTAGAGCCTAAGCGACTCGGCATTGACATCAACATTGACCGGGGCAAGCAGTACTACTTCAGAAACATCACCTGGACAGGAAACTCCATTTATACAGCAGAGTATCTGCAGAGTCTTCTGAGAATAAACAAAGGTGACGTGTATGATATCGTCTCTATGAACAAGCGTCTTAACGGCGGCGGCAAGGAGACGGACATCGTGATATCCAATCTGTTCAGAGACAACGGATATCTGTTCTTCAGCGCTACTCCGGTGGAGACTACCATCGTCGGCGACTCCGTGGATGTGGAAATCAGGATCGTCGAGGGAGAGCAGGCGACTTTCAACAACGTGATCATCAGCGGTAACGACGTTACCAACGAGCACGTGATCCGCAGGGCGGTTTACACCCGTCCCGGTTATCTCTACAGCCAGTCAGACTTCGAGCGTTCCATCAGGGAGCTCGGAAATATGACGAACTTCGATGCTGAGAAGATTACTCAGCAGGGCAGTGGCTGGAACCTTATTCCTAATCCTATTGACAATACCGTGGACATTTCTTTCAACGTAGTCGAGAAATCAAACAGCCAGCTGGAGCTCTCCGGCGGTTGGGGTGGCGGTATGTTCGTAGGTTCCGTAGGTATCAACTTCAGCAACTTCTCTACAAGGAACCTCTTCA
>JAFSTD010000070.1 GCA_017450655.1 Bacteroidales bacterium
AGAATATTGATGATTTCTTCCTCGAACTGGGTAATAGGATTATTGTTCATCAGCCGGGCTTTGCCATTGTCTTTGAAGATGACATCGCCTGTCTTGAAATCTGTAAAGACAATGCTCTCGACGAGATTAAACACGTTCAGGCCAACTTTCATCCTGGCTCGTCCGTTCTTGACCTTCATCTCTAAGATCTGGCCTTCATAGCCCGTCCAAGGTCCGGTATTGATGACGACCTTATCGTCGGGCGCAAACTCTTCGATGGGCTTGTCTATATAGAAATTCAGATTCTCATCCTGGAACATCTGAATGAGGTTACGAACTTCTGTATCACTGGCTACGACCTCAGTGCCGTCGTGACGGCGATAGTAGAACAACCGCAGTCTGGACTCATTATTCCATCTGGAATGGATGATCTCGTCGACGCGCTGCGGTGATGCCTGGACGAAGACAAAACGGCGGAAGTCGCCTCGCAACTCGGCTGTCGGGGCATAAAGATAAGGGATGAAGAACTTGAATGGTGCAGGAGGGTTGTCCTGTTTATCCCAGAACTCGCCTTCATTCTCCTTCTTCAGTAATACGCTTATCGTCTTCGGATTCAGATGGCACAGGATGTACCAGTCATGTCCGTAATTGTTACTGTCGCCGCTCATTGCATATATACTATTTCCTCTTGTCCTGCGTAATGGAATTACGGGACAGAGCTCTTGTTTTCAAGCTTGCAGTTCACCCATTGGCCTACCCCACACATTCTGAATCCCGAGCAATCTCCATTGGTGGAGATTTCCGTCTGACGGTCAGTCTGCCTGTCCTCTGTATCAACAGAGAATACTGGATCAGCTCTATTCACTTTTCAATTGGAAACTTTCGGCCGGAGATGACCTAAGGATACAAAAGAAGCGTGAACTCTCCCCCTGCCTGTCCGACTATTAGGTCCTTCCAAAACCTGTACACATAAACAGACAGAAATTGACGCTCACGCCGTTGGTATATAGTACACCCGTAAAGTGTGCGTGAGGCAGCTCGTGCCTCTCTGCACACTGACGAGGTGTTATGATACCACGCCTAAGCACCTTTCCTGCTATGCCTCTGGAGTGTACGTTTGAATTTGGAAGGTTCAATAGTCCAGATACAAAGCGTTGAAGACGCTATTCCAATAAAATCAGCCCACACCTTCACAGCCTCCAAAGAAGCATGTACGGCGCGATGCGGGTGCAAAGATATGAAATTTTTCGTATATACCTCATCATATTATAGGGAAAATTTTTAATTTTGAGCGTTTTTTTACTTTTTTAGCAAACTGAGATATACTCTACTTCTTTATACGTATACATAACGAGAGGTAATGAATCTACGTGTTGCTTATTCGTTTCCAACCCCCTAATTTAGCCTAAATGTGGTGGTGGTGTGCTACAAAAATATTCATGAGACCGTAGCAAGCAGGGGAAAAAGTACGGGGATGCAGGGTGAAAGGCCGTACCCAGGCGGGTGGAAGGCCGTACCCCGGCGGGTGGAAGGCCGTACCCCGGCGATTGGCAGCGGGCGGGGAAAACATTTGCAGCGGCCGCTGCAAATGTCAGTAGCGGCCGCTGCAATTATCCGCAGCGTGCGCTGCGAACCTGTTTTCTATACGTCCTGTCGTACTTATTGCAGAGTCCAGTACATCTTGTGGTGTGAAGTTCCGCATCATGGAATCATGTGAAGCCATTCTCCACAAAGTCTTCCTTTACGTCAGTCTTCTTAAATTCATTGCTCTCCTAAGCCTGTATGCTGCATGTGACGTGACGGGACAGATGCGTACTTTCCTGGAGCGTCTGGCGTTCCCTTGGCTCTCCTACAATGACTATAGCCTCACTGCACCAAAGAAGACGGTGCTGCGTATCGGGTAAGCTTCTCTGTTTCGCACTTTTAACAGCGGATTGCGCAATAATTCAGAAAATCTTTGTACCTTTGCCACCGATTTAGTAAATGGAATATGTGTACATACAAAGACATAGACAACATCCTGCTTCCCAACGGCAAGACTGCCAGCGAGGCCAACCGCGATGCCTGCCGCGAGATTGAGCACATCTATCTCGACTCGTGGCAGCGCGGCGTTTCCGTGCCCTTCTTCGATAATGCAGGAAACACTTATCTGGCCAATCCCGACGGCAGTGAAGACCGTGTAAAGCTC